>DATAJS010000012.1 GCA_036262035.1 Burkholderiales bacterium
GTCGTCTGTGCGTCAACGCGGTGTGGCTCGCGCTGCCGTGCGCCGTAGAAATTCCAGGCAGTCTCTCACTGACACAGCGGTTCAGTTCAACGGGTTTTATCCACCATGCTGCCGCATGGCGGATCAAAACCTTCTTCGTTAGACGCGCATGCGAGTTCTGCTATTGCTCCTGCTAGCGCTGACGGGCCTCGCGCCTGCTCTGGCGCACGAGGGCACAAATGACGGGCTCTTGGCACAGCAGGTTGCCGGATGCTACTCGGTTACATTTCACGAGAAGCTCGATACACTCCTTGTCCCTCCGCCGGTGGTGGAGCTTCGCCTTGAGCGAGGCACGGAGATACTTGAACGAGGCCGGTACCTCGCACGCACCAATGGTGAACCCGGCCGTGGCTTCAAACGGGCGTGGTGGGAGCCCACGGAGAGCGGGGGCATATCGCTGGTGTGGACCACAGGATTTACGGGCATTTTCGTGGATCTTGTCAGAGTGGACGAAAATTTGCGCGGCGACGCGTACGTCAAAGGGGACGTTGTTCCACGGCCAGATGCGCCACCACGTCGCCGAGTGTCAGTGGACTTACGACGGGTGCGATGTTCTTGAGTGCATCGGTGTCTAACTCACGTTGCAGCCGACGCGCTGAAGCGCGCGGCTGAACATCGCGTTAGAACGCATATGGACTCACGTGTCGAGCGCGGCAAGGTAAACGTCGAGATTGACGGAGTGCCCCTTTCTCTTGGATACGAGATTTCGAATTTCCGGGAGCACGAATTTGACCTCGTTGTGTGGTACCGCGGCGCCGCGCTCAAGGACCGCGTGCGTTGGGAAATACTGGATCCCCATGAGCAAATCGAGGTATTCGCTCAGATGTTGGTCGAGCAGCATCTCAAGGCCAACGCCAGCTCGAGCTAGTCGTTCGAGTCGGAGCCCGAGGCATATGCGTTCTATTTAGTTCGAGCCGACGCGACGAAGCGTGAGTGGTTTGCCTGTAACGGTGTTGGTATGCGGGCGGCGTCGCGCGCGCGGCTCAACAAGGCGTTAAGTGTCAGTGAAGCGCGTTCTGTTCATCTGTAGCCAGAATAGACTTCGCAGCCCGACGGCAGAGCAAGTCTTTGCCAATCGGCCAGGCTTTGAGGTGGCATCCGCGGGCCTAAACAACGACGCGGAGACTCCCGTGTCGGCCGATCTGCTGGAATGGGCCGATGTGATCTTTGTGATGGAGCGAGCCCACCGTAATAAGTTATCGAAGCGCTTTCGACCTCACCTGAAAGACAAACGAATCATTTGCCTCGATATACCGGATGAGTTTGAGTACATGGATCAGGCGCTTGTTCGGCTACTGGAGACGAAAGTTGGTCCGTTCTTCACGCGCACATGAACTGACACTTAACCATCCGTTGCAGCGGACGCGCCGCAAGCGGCGCGTCGCTGAACGCAATCGTTAAGCAGCCGCGAACTACCGCTTCTGGCCCGACAGCCGCACTTCACTACAAGCGCCTCGGAAGCCGGCGAGCATCCCCTCCCCACTAGGGCAGTCGCCGTATTCCCCACACCCTTCCCGCCCAATCAAGACGAGCGCCCTGCGACGCACGGCAAGGACGGGGTTTCGCCGAGGACTGTCGAGCCGCTCCGGTGGTTCCACGCGTGGCGCTGCCCGCTCGTGACGGGCGGTTGAACGAAGTCGAGTCAGTGCGGCGAGTTCGCAGGCGCCGTCCTTGTCGGGCGTCGCAGGGTTCCGATGCCGCAGCGGCAGCGCAGGCAGCGGCGCGAGGAGGGCGGGAAGGGTGTGGGGGATGCGGCGCGCAGTCCGGTGAGCACGCGGAGCGTTCAGGCGGTGCATCCCCGAGTCCCCGTGATCCGCTGCTACCGCCCCCGCCCCGCCGCCAATGCAGCGATGGCCAGGCACTGCACGAACGCGGCAGCCGCGAAGACCGTCGGCGCTTCGCCCGAGTGCATGCTGACAGGGGGCATCGACTCCCGGAGCAATCCGAACAACGCGGGCGCCAGCGCACCGGCACCCTGCGCGAGCCCGACCATCAGTGCCGCGACGCGCGGCACGTCCTCCTCCGCGAACTCGACCTGTGCGATGAGCGGCGGAAGCGAAGTGGCGTTCCCGAATCCAAGACCGAACAACACGATGCCGGCGAGCAGCAGCGGAACGTTGTTCCCTGCCGCCGCCATGAGAACGAGAGAGCCCGCGGCCTGCATCGCGTAGCCGCCGTAGCCGACCACCCGCCGGTCTGCATGAGCCGGCATCAGCGAGCCCAACAGCGTGCGGCCCGCTATCGCCATGACTGTAATGAGAGCCATTGCGAGCCCGGCGTTCCCTGCGCCGAGCGCCGGCACCAGCAGCGAGTAGAGATGAGCCATCAAGCCGATCTGGGCGAAGAGACCCAGCGCCATCGCGGCCGCCAGCGTGCGGAACCTGCGGTCGCGCCACAGAGCTGCTCCAGGTAATGGCCGCGCGGCGGATGATTTGATCAAGACGGTTTCGATGCCGGGCTCATCGCCATCCGGCCGGACGCCCATGGTCTCGGGTGTCTTCGAGAACACCGCGTGGGCGAGGATCCACACGATGGTCACGGTCACGACCGCGATGAGCGACGTCGCCAGCGGAAAGCCGAGCGCGGTGATGGCCGCCACCCACAGCGGCGAGAAGACGATGCCGCCGACGCTGCCGCCGTTATAGGCGAAACCGAGCGCCGCGGGCCGGCGACGCGCGAACCATGGCGCAACGATGCAGTTGAGCGCGGCCGCGCTCATCGTCCCCCATCCCATGCCGCTGAGCGACGCTGCGGCGAACAGCTGCAACGGCGAGATCGCCATCGCCCATCCGCAGATGCCCGCCGCCATCGCCAGGGCGCCTGCCTGGGTGATCGCGCGCGCGCCGAAGCGCCGATGCAGCGCCGGCAGGTTCGCTCCGGTGAGCGATCCCACCAGGAAATGGAGAGTGATCGCCGACGAGATGAGCGCGATCGACCATCCGCGGGTTTCACGGATGACGCTCAGAAAAACCGGTGGAGCGTAGAAACCGAGCCCCCAGCCGAAGAGGGCGAGAACGAAGCCCGCCTGAGCCACGCGCCATCCGTAGAACATGCTAGCCCGCGAGCTCCTGCGCGAGCTGCTCGCGCATCGCCTCGGCGAAGCGCGCGGCGATCGCGCTGCGCGGGCGATGCTTGGGAAACAGAAGCACCGCGGAATACGGCACCGAGGGCCTGAACGGCCGCACCACGATGCCGGCGTGAAGGACGTCGCGCGCCACCAGCGGGTTGACGATGCTGACACCCAGCCCCAGCGCCACCAGCGAGCAGATGATCGAGCCGTGGGGCGTCTCCATCGTGATCGCGCGCTGCACTTTCGCGTCGGCGAACACCTTGTCGACCTTGCTGCGCGTCACCGCCTCTTCGGCGAACGAGATGAACGGCTCGCCGGCGAGGTCGGCGGGCCGTATGGTCTTGCGCGACGCGAGCCGATGGCCGGGCGGCAGCGCGCACACGCCGTCGATCTCGTACAACGGCTCCACGCGCGTGCCCTCCACGCGACGGCCGCTCATGACGATCCCGATATCGCAGAACTGCGAAGCGGTCCATTGCGCGACCATCGGCGAGGACGCGGTGTGGATGGACAGCGAGACCTGCGGGTGCTGGTCCTTGAAGCGCTTCACCACGCGCGGCAGGAACCCCGTCGCGAGGTTCGCCATGACCGCGATGCGCAGCCGCCCGCTGCCGAAGTGGCGGATGCTCTCCGCCGCCGTCGCCAGGCTTTGCAGCCCGACGAACGCGCGCTGCACCTCGTGGAGGAAAACCGTGCCGTCGTCGGTGGGCACGAGCCGGCCCGGGCCGCGCTCGAAAAGCTGCAACCCCGTCGCGCGCTCGAGCTGAGCGATCAGCCGGCTCACGTTCGGCTGCGAGGTGTGCAGATCGCGCGCCGCGGCGGTCATCGAGCCCGCAAGCATGACCGCGCGAAACGTTTCGATCTGGCTCGAGGTGATGCCGCGTCGTGCCATCCCGCGATGCTCGCACAAATCGTGTAACGCCGCGCCGCGCCCGTTTATCATGAGCGCACAACCCGACGACCCATGGAGGCAGCGATGGCACGCGTACCGTACGTGAACTACGACGAGCTGGATGCCGCAGGCCGCGAGATCTACGACCGCATCCGGCGCGACCGCAACGCCAAAGAGGTCGGCTTCCAGTTCCGCGCGATGCTCCACAGCCCGCAGGCGGCGAGCCACCTCACGTCGATGGGCGCCGAGCTGCGCTTCAAGAGCGCGATCCCCGACGATCTCAAGGAGCTCGCGATCATCGTCGTCGCGCGCGAATGGAGCAGCGACATCGAGTGGACCGCGCACGCGGCGCTCGCCGCCAAGGCGGGCGTGAGCGCCGAGATCATCGAAGCGATACGCACCGGGAAATCCGACGTCGCCCTGAGCGAGCCGCAGCGCGTGGTGGTCACGTTCGTGCACCAGCTCATGCGCGAGAAGACGCTCTCGAACGAGAACTTCGCGGCCGCGCAGAAGCTCCTGGGCACGCGCGGCGTGGTGGACCTCACGCTCACGTGCGGCTATTACACTGCGATCAACATGACGCAGCAGGCGCTGAAGCCGGAGATGGAGGCGGGGAAGGCGTCGACGCTCTGAGAAAACCGGGGTCAGACCCCAGGCGGAGGAGGAAGGATGGACCAGGCAGAGAAGAAGACGTTCGTGCTGGAAGAAGCCGGCATCGCGGACCTGCACGAAGCGATCAAAGACGGGCGCACCACGTGCGTCGACGTCGTGAAGCACTACCTCGCGCGCGCCCGCGCCTATAACGGGGTGGCGAGCATGCTGGTCACGCAGGACGGCAAGGACATTCCGAAAGCGCCTGGCACCCTGCGCGCGCAGGCGCCGATCGACTTTCCGACGCGCACCCTGAAGGCCTCGACGCTCCTGCCCGACCTCGACCGCTACGACGGTCCGCCGCTCGAATTCGGACGCATGGAAGCGACGGCCTCCGATCCGGGCGTGCAACAGCAGTACGGCATGATCGTCGGCATCCCCGACGCGGGGCAGCTCAACGCGCTCGCGACGCTCAACATCCGCGGCGAGCGCTCGGTCACGTGCCGCGGCGATTACGACCGCCATCCGTCCGAAGGTCCGCTGCCGCCCGGCGCGCCGCCGGTGTGCGACGAGTTCCGCCGCCAGCCCGATGCGCTGGAGCAAGCCGCCGCGCTGGACGCGAAGTACGGCCGCAATCCTCCGCTCGACGAGCTGCCGATGTACGGCGTCGTGTTCTCGTTCAAGGACCCGTTCGACACGAAGGACATGCGGACCACCGGCGGCGGCGACGCGCGCTACGACATCGATTTCCCGGCGCGCGATCACGTCACGGTCGAGCAGCTGCGCAACAAGGGCGCGATCATCTACGCCAAAGCGGTGAACACCGAGTACAACGGCCGGCCCGGCGAGTACGCGGCCGGCCATCGTCCTTTGAGCGTGCTGCCTTCGGTGCTCGGCTACCAGCGCAGCTCGTGGGGCGGCAACCCGTCGAACGTCTACGACACCACGCGCGCCGCCTCGCTCGGATCGAGCTCGGGCTCGGGCGTGTCGGTGAGCGCGAACTTGGTGATGGCGAGCCTCGGCGAAGAGACGCGAGCGTCGTGCCGCGGGCCTTCCAATCACAATTCCTGCGCGCTCATCCTGCCGCACAAGGCGATGATCGGCTTCGACGGCGGCGCGATCGGCGCCGACATCTATTGCGACCGCACCGGCATCCTCGCGCGCTCGCTCGCCGACTGCGCGAAAGTGCTCGACGCGCTGAAGGACCCCGAGAACGGCTACTACGACCCGCGCGATCCGTACACCACGGTGCCGCGCTCCTCGGTGCTCGACAGCGGATACGCGCCGCACGTGAAGGCGAACGGCGCGCCGGGCGCGCTCAAAGGCGTGCGCATCGGCATCGTGCGCGAATCGATGCTCAATCCCGGCGTGAAAGCCGCGGAGCCGATCACGACGGCGGCGGCGCAAGAGATCAAGGCGATGCTGGGCCGGCACCTCGGCGCGACGCTGGTCGAATCGACCGACCCGTTATGGAAGCCCGATCCCGACGTCGAGACGATGAGCGTCGATTTTCGCCGCGCGCTCGCGCGCCTGATTCCGGTGTTCATGCCCGACATCCTCTTCAGGCTGGGCGCCGACGGCACGCCGCTCTTCAAGGAATTCGCCGCCGCGATACGCCCCACCGAGTTCGAGCCCGGCAAGGTGTTCGGGACCGGCACGATGCAGCCGATCGACTACTGCGTCGCGCTCGCCGACGGGCTCATCGAGCCGCCGGTCAACCTCGACGTGTCGACGGTGCAGCAGCAGGCGCTCGCGCCGACGTTCCGCTTCCACATCTCTCAATATCTCTCGCGCCGCGCCGCCGACTGGAAAGCGCGCGGGTACGAAGAGACGCTGACCGGCTGGGCGCAGCTCAACGCGCGCTCGAAATTCTGGGGCGACGACCAGCGCGCCGCGTGGAAGAACTGGGAAGAGGTCGCCGATCCGCGCAATCCGCTCGCCGCCCGCCAGGGCGTCAACGAGCGCATCATGCTGCGCGAGCTGCTCCGGCGAGTCGACATGATGGTGATCATCGAGAACAAGCTCGACGCGCTGGTGCGGCTGCACACGCCGCTGCCGCCGGCGAAGATCGGCGGCCCCGAGGTGCCCGGCGTGCTCGGGCGGCTGCGCAACGAGTCCCAGTACGGCCCCAACGCCGGATTGACCGAGGTGCTCGTGCCGGCGGGCTACGTGAGGACCGCGTACGACCCGAAGTTCGCGCTGAGTGCCGACCGCAAGAAGTACGTGGGCGTCGCGAGCGACGAACCGACCGACATCCCCGCGCCGGGACTGCCTTTTTCGCTGGTGTTCCGCGCCGAACCCGGCAAGGAGGACGTGCTCCTGCGCATCGCCTCGGCCTACGAGGCGGCCTCCCGCCGCCGCGTGCCGCCCCCGTCCTTCGGCCCTCTCTAAAAGGAAGGGAGGTTCAAGGAAGGAAACCTTGGTTTCCCTCCTTGGCGTTCTCCGCCCGAGGGTCCCGCAGGGACCCTTTAGAGTTTCCGGTTCGTGCCGTTAATCCGCCCATAAGCAGCATTCCCCGCCCGCCCGCGAGAACCGCGGGCGCCTTTTTTGTCCCGGAGCGCCGGTTGTCCAGGTTCGTCACATCGCTCGTTTGCGCCTTCGCCGCCGTGCTGAGCCCCGCGCTCGCGCACGCGGAGACGTATTCGTTCAACGTGCTCAACCACCGGTCGGTCGCGCTGACGCTCCAGTACTGGAATCCGATCCTCACCTACGTGCGCGAGAAGACCGGCGTCACGCTCGAGCTCAAGCTGAACAAGACCGCGCAGGAGAACACGGCGAAAGCCGAGACCGGGGTCTACGACTTCCTCTACACCAATCACTTCTTCACGCCCGAGCGCGAGCGCCTCGGCTACCGGGTGATCGCCCGACCGGCGGGTCCGGGCATACGCAGCGAGATCGTGGTGAACGCCGACTCGCCGATCCGCGACCTGCACGAGCTCGAAGGCAAGGAAGTCGTGTTCCCCACGCCGGACGGCTTCACCGGCTACTGGCTGCCGATGGATGCCCTGCTCAACGCGGGCGTGCACGTGAAACCCGTCATCTCGGGGAACCAGGAAGCCTCGATCGGACGGCTGCGGCAGGGCGAAGTGCACGCCGCGGGCGTGAACAGCAGCGTGCTGGAAAATTTCGCGCGGCGCACGCATTACTCCTACCGGATCCTGTGGAGCTCGCCGCTCTATAACGATCTCGCCGTCATGGCGAGCCCGCGGGTGCCGAAAGCGACGGTCGCCGCCGTCCGCTCCGCGTTCGTCGGCATGGCCAAAGACCCCAAAGGCCGCGAGATCCTCGCGGCCGGCGCCGATCTGCTGAAGACCGGCGAGCCGACCGGCTTCGTCGCCGCGGACAACCGCGACTACGACAACTACCGCGCGTTCTACCGCCAGACGCGCGTCAAATAGCGCCGCGTCACCCGCGGCACTTCTTCCCCGCCCCGCTTCGATTCTCCTGTTGTCTCGCGCATCGCGCACAGCTATGCTGCATCGTTCATATTTCAAATCCCTTCCAGGGAGGTGAGGCCGGACACAGCGCATACCCACAGTCGACCTTAAGAAGCGTTCGCTCGAGATCCAATACCAAGCTTGCAGAGGAGATCGTCATGACAAGGCCTTTCCGCTTCGCAACGCTCGCATCGATTCCGGCAGCCGTCTTCGCTATCGCGGCGGTATGTCCGGCGTATGCCGCCGATAACGACAACGACAAATTCAAGGTCGACCCCGGCGTGTTCATCGGCAAAGCCGGTGACTGCGGGCCCACACCCGGCAGCAGGATCGTGGGAGCTGCGTGGGTGAAGGACATGGGGCTGCCCGATACGCACGGCATCGACAGCGAAGCGCTGATCCTCTCGAAGAACGGAGCGACGGCGGACTGCTCGGCGGCCGGCGCGAGTCTCAAGGGCGTGAAGGGAATCACGCTCACCGAGATCGGCTTCGACATCCGCAACGGCGGTCATTGCGGCGCCGGCGCACCGCGCTTCAACGTGCAGGCGACCGACGGGTTCCACTTCCTCGGCGGCTGCGCGAACGCGACGCAGACACCGAACACGCCGCAGGCAGGCTGGACCCGCGTGCGCATCGATCCGAGCAATCCCGCGCAGGCCTTCCCGCCGATCGCACCCGGCGCGAAGATCATCAGCATCGACATCGTGTTCGATGAAGGCGTCGACACCGGTCCCGACTTCTCGGGTATCGCGGTCCTCGACAACATCGACGTGAACGGCGTCCTCGTCGGTCGCAGATAAGTCGTAGCGCCGGGAGGCGCATAAGCACGCCGTTGCACGGGGAGGTGCGGCCTTCAGGCCGCACCGACCAGCGGCGTGGATCTTTCCGCGCCCCACATCAGGTAGTCGATCAACTCCTTCACCGGCCGTATGGCGTCGCCGAACGGCAGCGGCTCCGAGCCGCGGAAGAACAGACCTTTCTTCACGTCTCCCCTGAGCGCGTAGCCGAGCCTCGTCAGGATGCAGAACTGGCCTGCGCTCCCGAGGCCGTCGCGCAGACCGCAAACCGTGAGGCAGCCCGCGCCGGGCACGCAACGCCGCGGGTCGGCTTTGGCGTTACGCTGGAGCGCCGCCTCGCGCTTCAGATAGCTGGACAGCCACGGCGTTCGCACCGCTCGTGCCGGCAGTCCGGCGACGCTCATGAACGTCACGAGATCTTCCGCCCTGGCATTCGCGAGCACGCGCTTGAAGTCGAGCGCCGCGTCACCCTCCTCGGTCACGGCGAACGCGGTGCCCACCTGCACCGCCGCAGCGCCGGCTGCGAGCGCCGCACGCAGCTTTTCGTGCGTGCCGATGCCGCCGCCCACGATCACCGGTATGCGCTCGCGCTCGACACCGAGGTCCTTCAGCAGCGCGAAGATGCCTTCGAGCGCCGGCACGAAATCGAAACGCGGATCGTCTAACTCGGAAAGACGCGTCGCGCCGAGGTGTCCGCCGGCGTACCGCGGATGCTCGATCACGATCGCGTCGGGCAGACGCTTCTTGCGCATCCACTTCCTGATCACGACCCCGGCGCCGCGCGCGTCGGAAAGGATGGGAATCAGCGCGACGTCGGGAAAATCGGCGGCGAGATCGGGCAGGTCGAGCGGCAGCCCCGCGCCCATCACGATCGCGTGCGCTCCGCTTTCGCACGCCTGGCGCACGTACCCGGCGTACAGCCCGACCGCTTTCATCACGTTCACCGCGACCGCGCCGCGGCCCTGCGCGAGCGCGAGCGCGGCGGCGACTTCACGGTCGAGCGCGATCAGGTTGACCGCGTCGATCGTCGCCTTGTCGCGAGTGCCTTCCGATCGCTCGAGCAGGTCCGGATGATGCTGTCGCAGATCCACGCTCGAGATCGTGCCCATCGCACCGAGCGCGGCCACGCTCCCGGCAAGCCGATGTGCCGAGATGCCGATGCCCATGCCGCCCTGAACGACGGGCAGCAGGGTACGCCCCCTGAGCTTCCAATGGGAAAGGTTCGAGATACTGATGGCGTGTCCTTTGCTGGATAATCGGTGAGTGTGGCCGCACGCTCGCGCCGCGTCTTTGATAAGCATCAACCGTTGCAATGAGCATCGAACCCGCCGATCTCGCGTACGACGCGAGCGGCACGCCCTACTCGACGCGGTACGGCGACGTCTATCACAGCAGCGATTCCGGCCCCGGGCAGGCTCGGCATGTCTTCATCGACGGCAACGATCTGCCGCGACGCTGGGCCGGCGCGCGGGTGTTCACCATCGTCGAGACCGGTTTCGGCATCGGACTGAACTTCCTGTCGACGTGGCGCGCGTGGCTGGACGATCCGCAGCGCTGCGAGCATCTCCATTTCGTGTCGGTCGAGAAACATCCGCCGGCGCGCGATGCGCTCGCTCGCGTGCACGCGAGCTATGCCGAGCTCGAGCCGCTCGCGCGTGAATTGCGGGATGCGTGGCCGCTGCTCGTGCCGGGCCTGCACCGGCTGCACTTCGAGCGCGGGCGCGTGACGCTCACGCTCGCGTTCGGCGACGCGTCGGAGATCGTGCCGAAGCTCGCCGCACGCGCCGATGCGATCTATCTCGACGGCTTCGCGCCGCTGCGCAATCCGGAGATGTGGTCGGCGCAGCTCATGAAAGCGCTCGGCCGCCTCTCGCAGCCGGGCACCACCCTCGCGACGTACTCCACCGCCGCCGCCGTGCGCGAGCATCTCGAAGCGGCGGGCTTCGCGATCGAGAAGCGGCCGGGATTCGCACGCAAGCGCGAGATGCTCGCGGGACGGTACGCGCCGCGCTGGCCGGCGGCGCGCAAGGCGCTCACCGCGCCTGCACGGCACGCCATCGTGATCGGTGCGGGCCTCGCCGGCGCGGCGGTCTGCGAGCGCCTGTCGGCGCGCGGCTGGCGCGTGGACCTGCTCGAAGCCAGGCCTCCCGCTTCGGATCCTGCGCAGCTCAGATTCGCCGGCGCTTTCCATCCGCACATCTCGGCCGACGACGCGCTGCGCTCGCGCGCGTCACGCGGGGGCTTCCTCTATTCGCTCGCGCGCTGGGATACGCTGGAGAGCGGACTCGAGTGGGGCCGCTGCGGGCTCATCCACGTCGGGTCCGATCGCGATCAGGACAGGCGCTTCGCCGAAGCCAGCGCGGCGCTCGCTTACCCGGCCGAGTACGCACGCTACGTCACGCTCGACGAGGCCGAAGCGCTGGCCGGATGCCGGCTGCGCAGCGGCGGCTGGTGGCTGCCGCTCGGCGGCTGGATGCGCGTTCAGTCGCTCGTCGATGCGCAGCTCGCGGCGTGCGGCGATGGCGTCACGGCGCGCTACGGCGTCGCCGTCGAATCGATACGCGCGGCCGACGACGGCTGGCGCGCCCTGGCCGAAGACGGCTCGGTCCTCGCGAGCGCGCCGGTGATGGTGCTCGCGAACTCTTCGGACGCGCAACGCCTCGCGTCGTTCGGTGACGCGCTCGCGCGCGTGCGCGGCCAGATCACGTACGTGCCCTCGGATCGCACCGTGGCGCCGCACACGGTGGTGACGGGGCGCGGCTACGTGCTTCCCGCGAGCGGCGGCATCGTGGTTGCCGGCAGCACCTACGACGGCAGTGCATCCGATCCGCGGCCGCGGGCGAGCGGGCATGCCACCAATCTCGCGCATCTCACGCGCCTCCTGCCCGATGCGCCCCACGATCTCGATCCCGCGACGCTGGAAGGCGCCGTCGGCTTTCGCTGCGCGGCGCCCGATCGCATGCCGGTGATCGGCGCGTTGCCCGATATGGATGCAGCACGCGCCATGAAAGCGGAGGCCGGCTCGCTACGGCTCGGAGACATCCCTCGGCTGCCGGGGCTTTACAGCGTCACCGGCTTCGCCTCGCGCGGGCTCACGTGGGCGTCGCTCGCGGCGGAGACGCTCGCGAGCCGGCTCGAAGGCGAGCCGCTGCCGGTGGAATCGGATATCGCCGACGCGCTCGATCCGGCGCGCTTCGTGCTGCGGCGGTTGCGCCGCGGCAGGCTGTGACCTTTAAAAGCAGGAGAAGCCGAGTAGGGTGCGTTAGGCGCAGCGCGCCGTAACGCACCGCCGAGACCTCACGGACGATGACCGCACATTTCATCATCGCATCGACGCGTTTGTTGCTCAAAGCAGCGTGATCACCAGCCCGATCGTTGCCATGAAGCTTGCCAACGCCAACGCGCCCACTACGCGTAGGATCCGGGTGTTCATCCGAGTGTCGTCAAGGCTAAGCTGCAGGCGCGTGTCCATACGAAGTCGACTCCGCCGGTTCTCGAACTATTAACGGCGGCAACGGCGAACGCTTGAGCTGTGCACTGATGGCTCGAAATGAAGGACCGTCTGACGATCTACGGCCACGAAAAAGCGGGTAGCGCCCGACTCCAGACCGACGAGCCGCGCCGCCAGTCGATCGGGACTTCGTGGCCGGCGGCGAACTCGTTGTGCTCGATGAGCAAGGCCGGCCGATTTGGGAGCGTCTAAAGGCGCGGTACGCGGTGAAGAGCACGGCACGGGCGCGGCGGCCTGCCGCGGGGCGATCCGGCGGCGCTCTTTGCCTTTGATCTGCTGTGGCCCGACGGACGGACTTCCGGATGCGGCCGCTTCTCGAGCGCAAGGCTGCGCTCTATCACGAATCCCCGACGTTAAAACTTGGGCCAGAGGCTTGTGCTTCTTGCGCAATAGCCGAAGCCGCAAATATCAATTCGCTTATGAGCGTGCTATAGATGTGCACGAACAGCTTCAGCGGCCCCGGTTCGAACTCAATGATCTGAACGTAGACCGTATTCACGTACGGCCCGCTCGACACGGCGACGGACTTGTAGGACTGGTCCTTAGATCCGCGATCGAGCACGCGGAACTCGTTCCAACCTTGGCTACGCCTCAGATCAAATCGAGGGCCGACGATCTCGCCGGTTTCTCTGCTAACCACGAACTTGGCCCCCACGTAATTCGATTTCGCACCAGTCGAGGCCTCGGACGCCGTAACCCATTGGGCCTGCTTTACCTCGCATTCGTACTGGAAGGTTCCGGCAATAGCCGCCGGACAGACGAGTGCCGTCGGCTTTCGCTGCGCGGCGCCCGACCGCATGCCGGTGATCGGCGCGATGCCGGACGTTCATGCGGCGCGCGAAATGGAAGCGAATGGCGGATCGCTGCAGCCGGACGATATCCCGCGGCTGCCGGGTATTTACAGCGTCACCGGTTTCGCGTCACGCGGCCTGACTTGGGCATCGCTGGCGGCGGAGACGCTCGCCAGCATGTTGGAAGACGAGCCCCTGCCGGTGGAGTCGGACATCGTGGAAGCGCTCGATCCCGCACGTTTCGTCTTGCGACGGTTGCGGCGCGGGCGAGCGTGACTCGACGGCGACAGCGGCACATTCGGAGCCCGACTGAGCCGCAGCTCAATGCGCGAGGCGGGCGCCTACCCGCGCCCGAACTGCGCCCAGTCCCAGAAAAGCAATGCTGACAAGCATCAGCGACGTCGGTTCCGGAATCGTGGTCGGCAACGCAGAGGCCTCTGGGTAGTCCGTCCCAGATCCGGCCAGGACGCTAAAGTTCTCCTGATGCGTACCGCCCGGATCGCTGTAAACGAACAATTGCGTCAAGTCGATGGTGCTTCCGAAATCAGCCGTTCCGCTGAAGTCGTAGGCATACAGGCCGCCGATGTCCGACGGGCTGACGAATGCGGAGCTCGTGAGCGTCAAGCCAAATGCCACGCCATACTGGAACGGAATCAATGCTGACGTGAGCGTAGTCGGGCCCGTGAAACCCCAACTGCTCACAGGAGACCCGAGCGGCGTCTCCTCGGGAAAGGCCTTGGCGAATACGGCGAGGGTCCCCTGTGCAACAGGCCCGTCGAGAAGCGCGAGGTCCCCGGACAGTGACGTGGATCCCGTGACATCGAAGACGAGCTTCAGATATCCCGTGCCCGCGCCGCCGGTGATCGTGAGATAGTCGCTTACGGTGCTGTCGGCGCGGGCGGCGTCGTCAAAACCGTATGTACCGCTGTTGTAACCGCTTAACGTGGCGGTAGCAAAGTTCTTCAGCATGCCGAAGTCCGTGACGGCTCTGGCGGAGCCGCTGAAGCCCGGGCCGGTCGCCGTCACAAGTCCGCTATCAGTCGGACCTGCGGTGGCCTGCTGAAAATTGGAGTTCTGCGCGCTGGTTTTAGGGTCTACTGCTGCGGAGGAAAGCAGATACGGCGCCGCTCCGACGAAGTCGCTCGCGAACAGGAGGATGACGATGGCCGCGGGTTTGATGTTCATGCAGAGTCCCTTTGTGTTGTTTTGATGTGCGTATGAACCGTCGTTGACCGCAAGAACCACGCCAGCAACGAGGAACCCGACTGCTTCACTGCGGCGACAGACATGCTGCTCGTCTCGCGGTCTGCGGTGCGTGTAAATGCCACCGACTGCCGGAAAATGGCATGTGCTGGCGAAGTCATCGCGCTCGGCGCAACGCGTATGCTTTTTTGCGAGCTAAAACAGTGGATGGGCGTTGTTTGATGCGATGCCGGACACGATAGGCCGCCATGTCGAGGCGTTTGCCGGCCGTTAAACATGCCGTCTCTCTCAAATGGTAGAAGTCCCACGGTGCCCGAACGGAGCAGTTATGACGCGTGCCTGGAATTCACAGCTCGACCCATTGATAAATCGGCTGTATGACGCCGCGATCGACGAATCCTTATGGACCGGGATGGCGGCAGAGATTGCCACGGCGTTCCGTTCTACCAGCGCGGTTCTAAAAGCGCACGGAGCCGGGAATCACATCGAGCTTGTGGAGGTGACCGAAAATCTCGCCGTCCCGCAAAAAGACACTGCCTGGGCCGATCATTGGCACAAGAATGACCTATGGGTGGAACGGTCGGCCGCTTTCGGGCTGAACCGCGTGGTTACGAGTGACCATTTGCTCCCGGATGCGGAATTCGCAAAGACGGGGTTCTACCAAGATTGGGTGCGCCGGCTGGGCATCTATCACATGATCGGCGCCGTGTTCCCCTTGGCGCGCGACACCATGGGTGTCATCGGTATTCATCGGCCGCAAAGCGGCGGCGCATACACAGGCGATGATGAAATCTTGATGGAACGATTTCTTCCGCACGTCAGGCGCGCGCTTCGCCTGCGCAGCCAACTGGCGGAGGCGTCATTGGTCCGCACGGCATCCCTCGAGGCGCTCGATCGCATCGACACCGCTGTGCTCGTGTTAAACACCAGCGGACACGTGTTATACGCGAACGGATTGGCGGAGGAGATTTTGCGCGCATCATCGGCAGTAAGCGTGTGCAACGGCAAGCTGACCTGCTCCACTTCCAAGCTGCAGGCGGAACTCATGAGGCAGGTAGAAGAAGCCTGCACAGAACGTGACCGCGTTTCGCAGGCACCGCGCGCGGCCATGTTGATTCATCGCTATCCGCGTTTACCGCTGACCTTGCTGGTCAGCCCTCTATCCGGGCGATGGCAGCGTTCGGACACAATCGGTCCTGCCGCGATCGTATTCATCAAGGATCCGGAGCAGGCCGGGCTTGCTCTGGAAACGCTGCGCGAGCTGTTCGGCCTTACTCGGACGGAGGCGGCTATCGCAGCCGCTTTGGCGGAAGGAAAGGACCTGACAGAAATTGCCGCAACGTTTCAGATCGGCATCGGCACCGTACGGTCGCACTTGAAAAAGATGCTCACGAAGACCGGAACCCATCGCCAAGCGCAGATTGTCGCGCTGTTTGCACGCAGCGTGGCAACCGTGGTGCGAACAGCGAAGCATCCAGCGCCTCAGCGGTAGAGGTGGAAGTTGCGCGGATGGCCGCCGCTCGCGGACCGCAAAGCGATCGGCAGCGGAGCAAGGGAGCGTCCGGAGCTTCGACGCATCGTTTGCCCTCGTGTGCCTTCTTTTGTATGCGTCCTTGTTTTGCCCCGCTTTTGAAGCCTCACACATCGAGACGGATCCACACCGGCGCATGATCGCTCGCCTTCTCGCGGCCGCGGAACTCGACATCGACCTCCGCCGCTTCGAGCCGCGGCGCGAGCGCCGGATTCACGAGCAGGAAGTCCATGCGAAAGCCCGCGTTGCGCGCGAAATACGCGTGATTCACCCAGAACGTATAGATGCGCGTCTTCGGGTGCAGGCGCCGCGTGGAATCGATCCAGCCTTGCGCGAGCAGCCGCTCGTACGCCGCGCGCGATTCCGGCTGCATCACCGCGTCCTCGCGCCACGCCCAGGCGTTGTAGATGTCGGAGTTGGTCGGCACCACGTTGAAATCGCCGGCGAGCACGGCCGGCACGTCGGCGTCAACCAGCGTTTGCGCGTGCGCGATCAACCGCTCGAACCACGCGAGCTTGTAATCGAACTTCGGTCCCGGCTGCGGGTTGCCGTTCGGCAGGTAGATCGAGGCGACGCGCAAGCCCTGCACGCCGGCTTCGAGATAGCGCGACTGCCCGTCGCTCGAATCGCCCGGCAGGCCGCGGCGCACTTCGACGGGCCTTTCGCCTTTCGCGAGTATCGCGACGCCGTGGTGCGAGCGCTGCCCATGCCAGATCGCGCCGTAGCCGGCGGCCTCGAAGGCGAGCGCGGGAAACTTCTCGTCGCTGGTCTTGATCTCCTGCAGGCAGACGACGTCCGGAGCGGTCTCCGCAAGCCAGTCGAGGATGCGCGGCAGCCGGCCGTTGACGCCGTTGACGTTGTACGTCGCGACTTTCAACTCGGGATCGGTCGCGGATTGCCGCCCGGGAATTTCGGCACGCGCGGCGCGTCAGCCCGAGCGATCCCAGGCCGCCGGCGCGGAAAGAATGGCGTCGAGCGACGCGATCTGCCGGGTCATCTCGTCGACCGCTTCCAGCAGGCGCAGCTCGCCGTCTCCATCGCCTTTGCCCGCTGCGACCGCAGCCTCGTCCAGTAAACCGAGCCGACGCCTGACCAGCCGGGTCCGTGCGTTCCGGATTGCACTGCGCTTAGCCAGAGTCATCGATCCCCGTCGTGCACTGTGAAAAATTTACAGCGCGCGATTGTCGCAAAAACAATGCCGACGGGATATAGCTTGCGCGCGGGCCGACTACTGCAGCGGTATCCCCGCTGCCTTGATGACGCGCGCCCAGCGCTGCGTCTCCGCGCGTATGAACTGCGCGAACTGCTCGCGGCTCGTCGGCGCGGCTTCGACGACCATGTCGCGCAGGCGCTGCTGGATCTCGGGCGTACGCAGCACGCCGACCAGATCGTCGTGCACCTTATCGACCACCGCGTTCGGCGTGCCGGTCGGCGCGCACAGCCCGTACCACGAGTTCACCTCGAAGCCGGTGACCCCGGACTCGTCCATCGTCGGCACCTTGGGCAGCTGCGGGATGCGCCTGAGGCTCGTCACCGCGAGCGCGCGCACGCGGCCCGCGTCGATCGACGAGATCGCCGCGGGCGCAGTCTGCATGCTCGAAGGGATCTGGCCGGCGACGGTATCGGTGAGCGCCTGCGGCCCGCCTTTGTACCCGACGTGCACCACTTCGATCTTCGCCGTGAGCTTGAGAAGCTCCATCGCGAGCTGCGGCGACGTGCCCGCGGCGGAGGTGCCGTAGGAGAGCTTGCCGCGGTTCGCGCGCGCGTAGGCGATGAACTCTTTCACCGATTTCGCCGGCAGCGACGGGTGCACGACCAGCACGCTCGCGGTCGTCCCGATACGCGTGATCGGCGCGAAATCGCGCTGCTGGTCGTACGGCAGCTTCGCATACAGCGATTCGGCGATCGCGCTGGAGGCGATGTTGCACTGGAAGAGCGCGTAGCCGTCCGCCGGCAGCTTGGCCGCGTATGCCGCCCCGACCGTGCCGCCTGCGCCCGAGCGGTTGTCGACGATGATTTGCTGGCCCCAGCCGCGGCTCAGGCGCTCGGTGAGCACGCGCGCGACGAGGTCCGGCGAAGCGCCCGCGGGAAACGGCACGACGTAACGCACCGGCTTGGTAGGCCATGTCTGCGCCCACGCCGCCGTGCTGACGGCGAGACACGCACCGAGCATCCATCTTGCGATCACGATTTCTGCCGCTCCTCTGGAGACGTTCCCTGCGGGCGCCGCTGCACCGGCCCTGCCTTGTCCATCTGCGCGGCGCGCGCGTAGCACATGACGAGGAACAGCACCGACCACGCGGCGGCCGCGCTCCAGCGCAACGCCGCGTCGCCGAAGTCCAGGAAGGCTCCGACGATCATGCACATCAGCAGGTTCACCCACGCGACGAACCGCAGCTTGTCCGCGCGGCGCCGCATGCCTCTTTGTTGTTCGCGCTCCGTCATCACGAGCGGCAGGGTAACATCTCGCAGTGGCCCGAAACAGGTGGCGGCCGCGCAAGGAGGCATTCGGTAAAGCTCGTTGAATCGAAATAACGCGGTGGAAAGCCGTGCTCTCGAGGAGATCGTGACGATGATCGGACGCTCGATTCGCTGTATCGCGTGTGCTTCACTGATATCGGCCGGCGGTGCAATCGCCCAGGACAAACCCGCCAACTATCCGACCCGGCCGGTGCGCCTGATCGTCTCGGTGCAGCCGGGCGCGGGAGCCGACGCGATGGCGCGCGCCGCCGCGCAGATGCTCACCGACGCGCTCGGCCAGAACGTCGTCGTCGACAACCGTCCCGGCGGTTCCGGCGTCATCGCCGCGGAGACCGTCGCACGTGCCGCGCCGGACGGCTACACCCTGCTCACGCACGGCGAGACGCTGATGATCCTGTCGGCGCTCAAGAAAGTCCCCGAGCTTCTGAAGACGTTCGATCCCATCGTCAGCACCTCGACGCAGCCGTACGTGATGCTCGTGCAGCCCGGACTGCCGGTGAAGTCGATCAAGGAGCTCGTCGCGTATTCGAACACCCAGCGCCTCACCTATTCGGGCAGCGCGGGCGTGGGCAGCGCGGTGCATCTGGGCATGGAGCGCTTCACGCAGCTCTCAGGCGCGAAGCTGCTGTTCGTGCCGTACAAAGGCAGCGCGCCCGCGATCATCGCTCTCATGGGCGGCGAGATACAGGTCGCGCTCGGCAGCGCCATCGCGGCGAGCAACGCGATGCGCACCGGCAAGGTCCGCGCGCTGGCGACGCTGGGACCGGCGCGCATCCCGTCGATGCCCGACATACCGACCGTCGCCGAGCAGGGTTTCCCCGGCTTCAAGATCACCAACCGCTACAACGTGTTCACGCCGGCCGGCACGGCGAAGCCGATCATCAACGTGATCAATCGCGTCATCGGCGAAGGGATGCACTCGCCGCAGATGGCGCAGCGTCTCGCGGCAGACGGCGCCCAACCGGCCGAGCGCATGTCGCCCGCGCAATTGCGCGAGACCATCGCGCACGAGTACGCGGAGATTCAGCAGCAGGTGAAGCAGATGGGCAGCAAGATCCAGTAACGGGAGTGTGGGGCCAGGTCTTCGTCTTTCCAGGGAGGATTCCCATGAAACGACTCGAAGCATGTCTCGTCACCGCAGCGCTCGCGCTGATCCCAACCGGCCCCGCTTTCGCACAACCCTCGGGCTCGCCGAGCGCCGGGATGGCGGGCCTCGCCACGGTCTCCGGCACCGTCACCTCGCCCGCGCCGTTCAAGGCGGCGAAGGTGTACTTCCGCAACGCCGACAAGCGCATGCAGTACATGGTGTACACCGCCGGCGGCAAGTACCAGGCGATGCATCTCTTCCCCGGCAACTACGAGATGCGCGTGGAGGCGCCGGGCCTCGAGTCCGCGGTAACCACGGTGCAGCTCAAGCCCGGCGCGAATCCGCCGGTCAACGCGAGACTCCGCAATGCCGACGAGACCGGCACGCGCGTCGTCACCATGGACGAGATGTTTCCGGCCGGACCGGGGCAGCAGTACGTGAAGGACAACTGCCTCGGCTGCCACAGCCCGGCGATGTTCGGAGCCAAGCAGTTCCCCGCAGTGGTCTGGAACAACTTCGTTCAGTTGATGCTCGACAACAACTCCATACCCGCCGGCTTCAAGTCGCCGCAGGAGCGCGAGGAGCTCGTCGCGTATCTGGAGAAGAACTTCGGGCCGAACGCACAGAAACGCACGGTGCGCTTCCAGAAGGAGACGCCGCTCAACGAAGCGAAGCTCGGCCGCGCGATGTACGTCGAGTACTACCTCAAGCCCAACGACGATGCGGGCAAACGCCGCCGCGGCCAGGACCCGCACTTCGACCAGCAGGGCAACGTGTGGGTGACCGACCGCAACCGGCCGAACCGGCTGACCAGGCTCGATCCGCGCACGGGCGAATGGAAAGAGTGGCTGATGCCGCATCCGGAAGGCGACCTGCACGGCCTGACCATCGATCGCGACGGCACGGTATGGGTGCCGGGACGCATCGGACAGCGCAAGGACAAGGACGGCATACAGCTCATCGGCTTCGATCCGAAGACCGAAAAGTTCGAGCAGTTCCCCGTCAATCCCGGCAACGCCATCAAGGATCGCCTGCAATCGCACACGCCGGTGATGGACGGCGCGGGCAACGTGTGGGTGACGATGATCGGCGGCGACCGCTTCTATAAGTGGAACAGGCAGACGCGCGCGATCGAGATGTTCGAGACCAGGACGCGGCCGTCGGCGCCGTACGGCATCGACATGGACAGCGCGGGCAACATCTGGATGGCGCTCTTCCGCGGCGCGCCGCGCGTGGCGAAGTACAACCCGGTGACGAAGGAGTACACCGAATACAACGCCGCGTCGACGTCGGGCCGCATCCGCCGCGTCAGCGTCGACATCCAGGATCGCGCGTGGTACGGCATACACGACCGCGGCATCCTCGGCTACATCGATCCGAAGACCGGGCGCGCGACCGAGTTCAGGGTGCCGGTCGAGCTCTCGCGGCCCTACGACCCGCAGCCCGATTACGAAGGCAACGTATGGTTCGGCGACGACGGACAGGGCGGCGCCACGGTGCGCTTCGACCCGCGCAACCAGGAGTGGAGCTTCTATCCGTCACCGCAGGTCGCCGATCAGCCCAAGATCGAGATCACGCGCGACGGCGCGGTCTGGTACTGTCCGCGCTCGGGCGCCGTCCCCGGCGTCGGCGTGCTCTATCCGGACGTGACGAAAGTGAAGACGCTGGGCGCGTACTACCACGACTACGATCCGCCGAGCTCGCGCGCGATGCTGCGAAAGAACGGCGGCGCGGTGCGCGAAGCGCGCACGCAGTAGCGCTGGGTCATCGCGAGGCGGCTCCGGAGGAACGCCGCGGCGATCGCGTGGCGCACGCGAGGTCGCAACGCGCCGCCTAAGCGGCTCAAGTGATCATCGCACCGTAGCGCCGAGTCGCGCACGGCCTTCTCGCCCGAATCGGCGTCGCTACTGCGCTGTCGCTGCGTAGCGATTCGCGCGCACGTGCGCGCGACCCTGCGCTGCTCGCCGAGGGCGGCTCCTGCGGAACCGACGCGACGCATGTCGCGTCGTTCCGGACCTGTGCGCGGCAGCGCACGCGATCCGGAATCCATTTTGACTTTGGTCCGTCGAATTCCCGCCCTCGTCTGCGCTGCTCGGGCGCCTCCACGGGCTCAAAGCCCGCGCCCGACCCGGCGCGTGGGCTGGTGAGTGGACATGTGCTGCGCGCGACTTCGGACCGCACCCGGCGCGGCAAGCGGTGATGAACAGCAGCAATCGACCCTGAAGAGACATTCACTACGCCTACGCCGACGTCCGGTATTCGGCCAGTGCTGCCATTCCACCGTGGGCTGTACCGGTCTGCAATGAATTGGTTACCTGCCGTTCCGCCGTTTAATCGATTCGCGCGGCAGCTTCTCGGTTCGGGAACGCGAACTTCCGACGCGAAGCGGTCGTACACACGTCCCGCGTGCCTGACGCGTTTGCGTTTTGTGGTCAGGACGTACTATTCTGCCGAGACGTTTCTGAATCTGTATGACTATTTAGGCGCGTCGTTACAATTCATGCATGTCTGCGACGCTTTAGATTGCGTCGTTTTTAGGATGCGACTTCTAGCTAGACAATAGGACATGGGTGCCGCGACTTCTAAGTTCCTGTCGATCAACCGCAAGGGGACGACGTATCGGGCGCTTTGCGAGGTGATGGACGGCTTGTGGAACGGAACGCTGCACCTCGCTCGCGGGATGTCCATTCGCAAGAACACACCGGCGGCATTTGTCGTAAAGCTCGACACGGGTGCATTTGCGATTGAGTACGACGCGGTGGCTATTCTCAATCTTCCGCCACTGAAGCTCGGCCAGCCTTTTCTGATCCCCCCACAAAGGGTGTTCGCACTCGAATTGAGGCGCACACGCCAGGCGCTCGACCTCGTAGCTATCTGCGCCGGCGCGAGAACGGTCAGCGTCGAAGAAGCTCGGCGATTGGCGCGGAAAAATGCATTGCCACCAGGAATTCACGGTGCTGCTGCATTGACCGTTACTGACGGGGTAAAGCCGCACGAAGTACAGGGCGGTCTGCCGTCCTTGGGCAAACGGCGATGATGAGTACCCTCGATGAGTGTTCTGGTGAAGCAAATGTCTAACGCTCGTTCGGGCGGACGCGTGGCCGGTGATGCCGGCCTGTGCCGCTCAACTCGTTAGAGCGCGCGAGACGCCACGCACCGAAAAGCCGTGGTGCTCGGGCGTTAAGCCTTCTCCAAGCGGAAAATTCGACAGCCGTACTTGGTCCTGCGCAAATCGGCATACACCGCGGTGCCCCACTCTTTGAAGTTCTTCGCCTTCAGGTTCAGCGGTTTCAAGTGTGATTTGCGTCCGAACACAAGCAGCAGCGGTAGAGCATCCGGTTCGCAGTTGCGGAAAGCTTGTAGCTTCTCTATGTCTCGACTAATGCCGAGATTGTTCGACTTCAGCCACTTGACTTCCAAGGCAAAGCGACTGGCTTGTCCAATTACATAGAAATCAAGCCGCTTCTTATCCCCCCGCGACGGCTGTTCTATGCCGGGACATTCGTATTCGCAGTGCACGGTGAAGCGACGCGCCGTAAGTATTCGAAGAATAGGTTCATAGAGCACATACTCACTGAATGCCTGGTTCATCTCGCAAGCAGCGAGATAGCTAACATAGCCACAGAGGCCTCGCTTTACACGGAAAAGCGCATCCCTCGCCTCGCCGTTATCTCGCGTGTCTTTTGAGGAGGCCATGCCGAGGCTCACAGTTCACGTTTGGCGGCGCCGTCGAACGCGCGGCATCCACGTGCAGCCGTGTCCAGCGCGCGGTCAGCCATCGCGTAGCCAAGTTTCGATTAACCGATACGATGCCGAGGATTGCTCGCGCAGCGGCGTGATAGTGGCGGTCATGGTCAAATATTCCCACGCCCGAGCATTCGTGACGAAATCGCCGTAGTAGCGAATGTCGTCGACCTTGCGAAAGTGCCGGAACCAAACGCCGATTTCCGGAGCGGGCTCTCGTATGTAGTTGTACGCGCCAGCAACATGCACGAGCGCAAAGGGGAAATGGTGGGTGAACAACAACACTCTGTCACCCTCGGCCATCTCGTGCGCGAAGCCCCAATAGTAACGTTGGTTTGCCGGAAGCACATCTTGCGTAGTCGTGAGGAGATCTGGCACTTCCTCAGAAAAGTCGAGACCGATATATCCGGCCGTAAGGCATGCAACGGTATGGCGTACCGCACCTTCAGATTCGGCTGGATGTAACTGCATGCGCCAGTAAGTCATAGATTCACGATATCCATTTCAGCAAAGCCGAAACGCACGTGGCGCAAGCTTTGCCGCTAGACGTTGCGACCATCAGTTAAAAGCCGTATTTCTCTTTACGCAATGCAAACGCGGCTTCGCCGCCTTCCATAATCGCCTTGATCGCGTCACGTACGGCCGGGACGTCGATAGCGCCTTCGCCGGCGATGCAGCCTCGCGACTGATCGCCGGCGACGCGGTAATCGCACCAAGCAACCAACTCGGCATCACCGTTAACGACTAGGTTCGCATTATGGCTCGCAAAAATAACCTGGCGCTTTTGCTTCGCCTGCCACAGCTGCGCAACTATCTCAAGCATTACAGGATTGTCCAGATCTTCCTCGGGCTGATCCACGAGGAGCGGCGGGCCGTCCTGATTCAGGAGCGTTTTCAACAAAGCCGTTGCTTGCTGCCCGGCTGAGGCGTTGTTAAACGCGATGTATTCGCCTTCACGGGCGCGGTACTCAAAGATTGGGACGCTTTTGATCGGCATGAGCGACAACGTCAACCAGTCCTCCGTCTTCAACACACGCGCAATGCGATCTAAATCTCCGGCCGAGAGCCCTGATGCATTCAATGTTGGCACCGGCGGCCTTTTTTCCACGGCATCTTGCTCGACGATGAGCTCGGCGAGCTTTTCGAGATCCGTCAGCAGAGCGTTCCACTGCACGGCCGGATCGGCTGCAGCCCGGATGCTTTCGCCAAGCCGCTCAATTTTGGCCCCAGGAACCCGAGAGCCACTTAGCGCCGCCTTAAGAGCTCCTTCGAATGCGGTGCTATCCACGTGCCGCTTTAGCTGCGCACGAATGGATCCGGCCGAGCTTCCCGTCAGCGTCGCACACTGAGCCTCAATCAGATCATCGCGTTGGCGCAAGGCAGACTGCCATGCAGTACGCGCCGCTTGATAGGCGTCGTCGGCCGTCGTAAGCGCATGCAACTCATCTTGAATGCGCGCGGCTTCTCTCCGGCGCGTGCGCAGTTGCTCCTCTATCACGGCCAGCTGCTTGAGCTGGTCCGTCTGTGCCGAGGACCGTTGCACCGCCGCTTGGTAGCGCCCCTTGAAGTCCGCTAGTTTGTCGGACCACTTCTGCCATGGTCCGTCAGGGCTACGGGCACTTTCGGTAACAATCGCATCCGCGCGCGCTATGACTTGATTGGCGCTTGTCTTGGCATCGATCAGGAATGCCAAATATTCCTGGTGCGCGGCGTCGAGAATCGCGTGCTCAGGCGCTGTCGGCGTGCCTTCAGGATGCTCGAAATAGGCGTCGATCGTACTACGCAGCGCAATCGCGCCCTCTTTGACGCTTCGGACGCGATCTTGCCACGTCTGGACAACCGCCTCCGCCGCGTCGAAGCTCTTGCCTTGGTCGAGAAGCTGCCGATCCTCGTCCGAGAGCCCCATGAGCCCGGCGCGCAGGGCATCCCGCCTGCTGCGTCAGCGATTGCTCTTCCAGTTGGTGATTCTGCAAGGCTTGGGTCAGTGATCGCTGCCGCAGGCGAGCGGCATAAGCGCTTCGCACCGCGTCGGCGCGTTCCCGCGCCTCCTGCGCGGTTCGCGCGAGATCGGCTTGGATCGGCACGGTGATAAACCGCACCAACTCATCGATGCGCACGCTCACGTTGCTAAGTTGTTTTTGGCTATATGCCTGGATCGGCAGCAGCGCACGCACGTCGTGCTCGGTACATGGTTGCATGTCGGCACCAGCGATCTTCATCAATAGCGTGCCATCTTGGCTGCTTCGGCGAACAATATGCGATACCCCGTTTACTTCGAAAGCGACTTGTACTGAGGCATTGAGTGGTTTTAGCGTTTGCTCGACCAAGCGCGCGCGACGGGCCTGATAGTTCGGCGTGTCCTCATCAGAAATGGTTGGCGGCTGATCACACAAGGCCCACCGCAGGTATTCGAGGATGGTCGACTTCCCGGTGCCCCGGCCGCCAATTAGCGCGTTGTATTGGGGGTTGAGTTCGAGATCGAAGGGCCCCAAAAAGGCGCTGTTGCTGACGCTGATGCTGCTGATCACCACGGCGGGCAGCTTCGGTGCCGCCTGCATGATTCGGGATTCTTGCGCGAGGCACGCTTGTCGCAACGCCTCCGCGCTTGGGATCGCCCACTTTATCCACGTCGTCCATTTCCCGAGCAAGCGATGATCCGCGAAGCGGTTATCCGACGTTTGGAAGCACGCGATACGTTTGTTGCCCCACTCCTTCACCGTCCCGGCAACGATCGCGGCATTACCTCTGCCGAGCTTGTTTATATCGCCATCGACATAGCCGCCGACGCACGGCATCTCGACGTATTTTTGAGCAAGGCCTTTGCGCAGCAGCGAGAACTGGCCGCTTTCCCCGACATTTGGCAGGATGATGTAACGGCCCTTCAAATAGGCATGCTTATCGAGGGTCGCCTTTAGCTCGCGCAAGGATTGGATGTTCAGCCGCTGAATTTCGGCAGTGCGTTCCTTATCGTGCGCGCTTGGTGTAATCGCCAACGCCGTCATCGCCAGCGAAAATAGATCCTCAGGGAATTCGGCGTCAAAGAGGATCAAGGCTTGGCAAGGAACCGCCAGGGTCAGCTCCATTGCTGGAAACACCACGAGCCTTTCATGCGCCTGCAGCGGTGCCCCGTTGGGATCGGTTTCTTCCTCAGCCGCCCGGCGCACGTACGACACAAAGAGCATGTCGTGGTGATCCGTGATCGCGATACCGTTGATACCGCGTGCTCGACACGCGCCCACGAGCTCTGTCGCGTAGGATCTACGCTCGTCCTCCGTGATGCAGGTTGCCCCGGTCCACTGGAGGTCCCGTGGCGTGTGAACCTGCAGGTCGCAGCAATGGAAGTGTGCGCCTTTATCCATGAGCATCGACCATAGCTATCATCCTCTCGTCTTTCAGACGCGGTAAGGCTGCGTTGTCGAAGCGATGTATATGACGTCTACTCAGCAAAACGGGCAGGGTCATGCCAGCTGCGAGTTATTCGCCACTCGCGCCGGTATTACACCAGCATGACAACACCGTCTACTGTTTTCGCGAATCGCATAGCTTGCGATGGACAAGTCGCGCGCCGCTCAGACCGTTGGCGCCACGGCGTCGATGCGCTCCGCACATAGCCATTAAAAGTCGGCGCCACTGCGTCCGAGTCGGGTCGGAAGTTCGCGTTTGCCCGATCGAGAAGCTGCCGTGCGAATTGATTCACGGGTGAACGGCAGGTAACCCATTCATTGCAGACCGGAACGAGGCACGGCCGAATGGCAGCACTGGCCGAAAAGCGGAAGCTCGGCCTGACGCCCGATGTACTTCTGCCTCTGGCCGGAGGCCGCTATCGTCATCTGCGATTTTCTAAACAGCTTCGGCTGCCTCAGATGGCGCTGCTCGACGTCTCGCAACCTTCGGCGTCTTTCCTTTATGCCCCAGTGGCGACCGAACGACTCCGGCGCGCGTAATCTGAGTCTGATCCCGGACGCCGCGGTTGATGAGTGCGGCGCGGTGAGGTGCGCAGCGCTTTCAGTTACTTAGCCGCAGCCCGCGCGACATCGATTTGGGACTTTGCCTTAGCGATGAGATCCTTCAAGTCTCGAAGATCAGACAGCTTGAAGAATGCGGTCGTTCTGCCGATCCTTCCGCTTGAAATTGCCACGCGAATTTCTTCTCCACGGCTCGACGAAAATGTGGTGATCGCGAAATCCCCCCTCGTGCGGTACTGCGCCTCGAACTCATTCATCGTCGTAACGCTCTTGTCAATTTTTGCGATGTAATCAATACCGCGGATCAGCGAATCGATCTCGTCGCTATCGATATATGAGGTGCTCTCCCGTTCCGAGCGGCCGACTTCTTTGACTGCAATCGTGATTCCATACTCGCGATTTCTGGGATTACTTGCGTCGCGGAATTCGCGTGAGTCGATTGTCACACGACCGGTTCCGATCAGAATCCCCAAGCTCGAATAACCCTTAATCACCACGACACCAGTTCGCGCGGAAAATGCCTCGAGCTTCGTCGTTGGCTGCGCTTTAGCCGGGTCAGGTACGTCTTGCGCGAATGCAGCACCGTATATGAGCGGGATAGCGCTTAAAGCAGCGATGCATTTATTCATTCCCTCTCCCTGATTCGGCGATTGCTAGCGGAACGATAGCTGATCGCGACGCCGCAGCTCTAAGCGCGTCTGAGCTCAGCCTTACCGCGACGCGCCATGGTAGTAGAAAGACGGAGCCTGTCATACTGGAAGTTCTGCCCCTGGCCGACTGCAGCACTTGACGCCGGTCAACGTCATTGCGGCAACGCCACGCGCTGTGCCGTGCACGTCACGGAAGCCCCTGTGGAGCGCCGAGAAGCGCAGACGCGGACGGGGTTGTCGCCGAGCACTGTCGAGCCCTTTAACGTCAGATGGATCCCGGATCGCGTGCGCTCCCGCGCACAGGTCCGGGACGACGCGACTTGCATCGCGTCGGTTTGCGCAGGCGCCCGCCGCGGCGAGCATCGCAGGGAACCGGGGCGAGCGGGACGTGCACGACATAGCAGCGCCTATCGTCGACGACGCCGCTCGCCAAGCGAACCGTCAGGCAGCGCGCGCGTCAGCGCCCGTAACCGATGCCGTCCGGGTCGAGACCGACGTCGATGCTCTGCACCAGCTTGCGCCCGGGCACGTCGATCACCGCGACCTGGTTCGCACCGGACAGCGCGAAGTAGCCGCGGCGCCCGTCGGGCGAGAACACGATGCCCTGCGGGCGTTTGCCGACGCTCACGTTGGCGACGACTTTACGCGTCTTCGCGTCGATGACCGTGAGCTTGTCGTCGCGCACGTGCGAGACCCACACGTCCTTCCCGTCCGGCGTGAAGCGCACGCGCTGCGGCTGCGCGCCGCCCGAGTCGAGGGTCTCCACCACTTCGTCTTTCGACGTCGAGATGATCGCGAGCTTGTTGTCGACCGGCATGCCGACCCAGACCTCGGCGCCGTCGGGCGAGATCGTGATCGCTTCGGCGCCCTTGCCGATCGGTATCACTTTCGCCGCGCCGCTCGCGCGATCGATCGCGGTCACGCTGCCGGACACGGTGTTGGAGACGTAGAACTTCTTCTCGTCCGGCGTGACGACGACGAGGTGGGCGCGCTCCTGCCGGGTCATCCACTGGTTCAAGATCTTGCCGGTCGCCGCGTCGATCTCCAGCAGCGACTGCGGCGTCTCCGACGTGACCCACAGGTGCCTGCCGTCGCGGCTGATGACCGAGCCGTGCTGGCCGGTGTTCGTGCCGTAGTCGTACGTCGCCTTCACCGTGCGCCCGGCGAGATCGATCACCGTGATCGTGTTGCCGGCTTTCTGGCACATCGTGTCGCCGGCCGGGCACGGATTGTTGTAGCGGCCGAAGTTGGAGACGTACGCGGTGCGCCCGTCCGGGCTCGTGATGAGTTCGTGCGGGCCGCGGCCCACCGGCAGCTTGGCGAGCGTCTTGCCGGAGTCGGGATCGATCAGCGTAGCGGTGTGCTCGGACTTGTTGAGGACGACCAGAGTTGCGGCGGGTGCGGAAGCGAAACTTGCGAGCATGAGAACGGCGGCGGCGATGCGTTTCATGTTGGCCTCCTTCGGAAGCGCGCCTGCGTGCGGTGCGCTCGCATAGAATAATCCCGTTCATTTGCGAGGCCCATCATGTCCAGAGTGCGCGTCCAGAGCTTCGGCGTATCGATCGACGGTTACGGCGCCGGCGCCGATCAGAGCCTGCAGAACCCGCTCGGCGTCCGCGGCATCGAGCTGATGCAGTGGTTTCTCCCGACACGCGTGTGGCAGCGCATGCAAGGTAACGAGGACGGCGAGACCGGCGTCGACAACACCATGGCCGAGCAGGGCTTCGAGAACATGGGCGCGTGGATCCTCGGGCGCAACATGTTCGGCCCGGTGCGAGGCCCGTGGCCCGACGAGAGCTGGAAAGGCTGGTGGGGCGAGGAGCCGCCTTATCACGTCCCGGTCTTCGTCCTGACGCACTATCCGCGCGCGCCGCTTGCGATGAAAGGCGGCACCACGTTCCATTTCGTCACCGGCGGCATCCATGCAGCGCTCGAGCAGGCCAAAGCCGCGGCGGGCGGACGCGACGTGCGCATCGGCGGGGGCGTCTCGACCGTACGCCAGTTCCTTCAGGCGCGTCTGATCGACGCATTACACCTCGCGATCCGCCCGGTGCTGCTCGGGGCGGGCGAAAAGCTCTTCGACGGCCTCGACCTGCGCGCCCTGGGCTACGAATGCGGCGAATACAAGCAGGGCGAGCGAGCGATGCACGTGGTGTTGCGCAAGACGGGGGGATGAGGTGAGGAGGTGGAACCTCATTCACACGCAGTAGCGTGCGCGCTCTTCGCGCTGCTCGCGCTCGTCCCGGGTGCCGCGGCGCACGGCGCGCTGCCCGGCGTCACCGAGCTCAGGACGGCGCCCGAGAAGATCGCCGACGTCGTGCTCGACAAGCTCGTCGGTGCGCGCGTCGCAGCGGCGGACGTCGTCGCGCTCGGCGAGACGGTGCACGGCTCGTCCGGGCTCCTGAGAGCGCAGGCGCGCTTCATCCGCTATCTCGTCGAGAAGCACGGCTTTCGCCTCATCGTGTGGGAGAACCCGACCCTGAGGAGCGTCGAGCTCGCGCGCTGGGTCGATTCGTGCAGGAAAGCGAAGAGCCCGCCGCCGCTCGACGTGCTGTACATGCCTACGCCTTCGGATGCGCCGCTCTTCGAATGGATCTGCGACTTCAATCTCGCGCGGCCGGCCGACGCCATCGTCTTTCGCGGCATGGATATCTGGGACCGGCCGTGGGCGCACTACGCGATCGTGAAAGACGCGGCGGCGCTGTGCCCTGCGTATCGCTCGAAATCGTGGAAAGAGGTGGACGAGGTCACCGCCCAGGTCCAGCCGAACGGCACGATGTTTCCCGCTTCGGAGTACGAAGCCTGCCGCGCCGCGCTGGCGAAGGTGATGGACGCCGCAAGACAATCGCGCGATCACGAGCTAGCGCTGTCGGCGTCGACGCTGCTCGGCTGGCTCGGCTTCCATCACGACCAGTGGTCGGACGACGTGCGCTCCTGGAACGCACGCGACGCGGCGCAAGCCCGGAATCTCGAGATCATCATGGAGAAGCACGCCGCGAAGCGCGCGATCCTTTCCGCGCACACCAGCCATGTCTCGCACAACCGCTCGCGCGCCGACTGGTGGGGCTACGGCGATCTGAAGTCGGGCGTGTACTTCTTCGAGGCCGCGACGAAGAGGACAGTCTTCAATGTCGCGTTCACCGCTTACGAGGCGAGCGGGACGCAGGGACCGTGGTCGCTGCCGACCGCGCGCAACTCGATGGACAGAAAACTGCAAGAGGCAGGCCACGCGTTCGCATTCGTGCCCGCCGATGCGCCTTTCCTCGCCGAGCACCCGCGCTGGTGGATGCAGAACCAGAACTACCCCGGACCGTACGAGAGCGGCGTCGAGATCGTGCCTGCCGATCACTTCGACGCCTTCGTCTTCTTCGGCCGCTCGCACCTCGACCGCGCGCTTCCCGCCCGGCCGATGTGGCAGCCTTGATCCGGGGCTTTTCGCGGTGCGTTACGGCTGGCGCCTGACGCACCCTACACCCTTCACCCTTCACCCTTCACGATTGAGCAGGTAAGCTGGCAACCACAAGAGACTGATCCGCCGAGTTTGTGCTTCACCCCTTCTGAGGAGAAACGGCATGAGCACGATTCGAGCAATCAGCGCGTGGTTCGGTCTCTTCGTCCTTGCCTGCGGCGCGGCGTGGGCGCAGCCGTATCCTTCCAAGCCGGTCCGCGTCGTCATCGTCTTCCCGCCCGGCGGGGCCACCGACGTCGTGGGGCGCATCGTTTTCCAGAAGGTCGGCGAGCAGCTCAATCAGCAGTTCATCATGGACAACCGAGTCGGCGCAGGGGGAACCATAGGCGCGGCGAACGTCGCCAAGAGCCCCGCTGACGGCTACACCCTGATGGTGTACTCGACGACGCTGCTCGCGAACGCGCACCTCTACCGCAAGCTGCCCTACGACGCGCTCAAGGACTTCGTCGGCCTGACACCGGTCGCGCGGCTCGTCGCCGCGCTCACCGTGCATCCGTCGATGCCCGTGAAAACGGTGAAAGACCTGATCGCGCTCGCCAAGGCGCACCCCGGTCAGATCAGCTACGGCTCGGCGGGCGTGGGCGCGCTCCAGCACCTGTCGACGAGCCTGTTCACGCAGATGACCCACATCAACATGGTGCACGTCCCGTACAAGGGCGGCGGCCCGGCCGCGATCGCCGCCGCCGCGGGCGAGATCCAGGTTCTGCTGACGCCGGCCTCGGAGGTCATGGCGTACATCCAGAGCAAGCGCGTGCGCCCCATCGCGGTGTCTTCGAGCACGCGCATCTCGCAGCTTCCCGACCTGCCGACGATCGCCGAGACCGTGCCGGGCTACGAGCTGACCTCGTGGATGGGCACCTTCGCGCCGGCGGGTACGCCGCAGCCGATTCTCGAGAAGCTCAATCTCGAGCTCAAGAAAGCGGTCGCCGATCCCGCGGTCGCGCAGAATCTCTCTTCGCAGACGCTCGACCCGATGTACCTCACGCTCGACGAGTACGCGAAGCTGCTCAAGGCCGATTACGACAAGTTCGGCAGGATCATCAAGATCTCCGGCGCGCGTCTCGACTGATTCGCCGGTTTTCCCGCTGTCCAATCGATACGAGGAGGCATGAGCATGCTACGTGCGTTGTCGCAGGTGCTTCTCTTCATGATCGCGTGCGCCGCAGCCTGGGCGCAGCAGCCTTATCCCTCGAAACCGGTGCGCGTGGTCATCGTCTTCCCGCCGGGCGGCGCGACCGACATCGTCGGGCGCATCGTGTTCCAGAAAGTCGGCGAGCAGATGAATCAGCAATTCGTGATCGACAACCGCGCGGGCGCCGGCGGAACGATCGGCGCAACGATGGTCGCGAAGAGCCCGCCGGACGGTTACACCCTGATGGTGTACTCGGCGACGCTCGTCGCGAACGCGCACCTCTACCGCAAGCTGCCGTACGACGCGCTGAAGGATTTCACCGGCATCACGACGGTGTCGAGGCTGGTGGGCCTGCTCACCGTGCATCCGTCGATGCCGGTGCACACCGTGCCGGACCTGATCGCGCTCGCGAAAAAGCGTCCCGGCGACATCAGTTACGGCTCGGCCGGCGTCGGCGCGTTCCAGCACCTGTCGACGAGCTATTTCACCCAGATGGCGAACATCAGGATGGTCCACGTGCCGTTCAAGGGCGGCGCGCCGGCTTCGGCGTCGCTGGCCGCGGGCGAGATACAGCTCATCCTGACGCCGGTGTCCGAAGTGCTGCCGCACATCCAGTCGCACCGCGTGCGTCCGATCGCGGTGTCTTCGGACAAGCGCATCACGCAAATGCCCGAGATACCGACGATCGGCGAGACGGTGAAAGGTTACGAATTCACCTCGTGGTTCGGCACCTTCGTCCCGGCAGGGACGGCGCGACCGATCATCGACCGGCTCAATGCGGAGATCCATAAGGCCCTCGCCGATCCTGCGGTCCTGTCCAACCTCAACGCGCAGGTGCTGGATCCGATGTACCTCACCGCCGACGACTTCGCGAAGAAGCTCAAGGCGGAATACGACAAGTACGAGCGCGTCGTGAAGGACTCGGGGGCGCGGCTGGATTAGCGCTTTTGTAAGCTCCCGTGTCTCCTCCCGGTCTTATGTCGCGCGGTGCCGTTTGCCGCGCGACATAAGCTGCACCCGTTGCTGATCATCAGACTCCGAGGAGACGCGAGATGAAAGATCGAGCCGTTGCCGTTGCACTGACCGCATTCGTCGCAGCCTTCAACCCTTTAACGGCCGCCGCGCAGCAGCCGGACAAGCCGGTGCGTATCTTGGTGCCTTTCGCGCCGGGCGGCGGCACCGACATCCAGGCGCGGGTGCTCTCGACCGCGTTCAACAAGAGCACCGGCCTCAACTACGTCGTCGACAACCGCACCGGCGCCGGCGGCCTGATCGCCGCGCAGCTCGTCGTGGATTCCCCGCCGGACGGCAACACGATACTCTTCACCTCGGGCAGCATATCCGTCGTCGTCACGCTCTACGCCAAACGCATGACCTTCGATCTCGAACGCGACCTGATGCCGATCAGCTGGATCTCGTCGACACCGCTGGTGCTGACGGTGCATCCGAGCGTGCCTGCGAAGTCGGTCAAGGAGCTCGTCGCGCTCGCGAAGCAGCGCCCCGGCGTCTTCAACGTCGCGGGCAACACCGCGGGCAGCACCAGTCACCTGACCGCCGAGATGCTCAACCAGGTCGCGGGCCTGAAGACCACGGTGCTCAACTATCGCGGCGGCGGACCGGCGGTGCTGGCGCTCGTCTCGGGCGAGGCCGACTACATCTTCGCGACCGCACCGTCGATCATGCCGTTCCTCAAGCAGGGCCGCGCGCGGGCGCTCGCGGTGACGACGCCCAAGCGCTCGTCCGCGCTGCCCGACCTGCCGACGATGAACTCGATCTATCCGGGCTTCGAGTCGGACAACTGGTACGCCATGTTCTTCCCGAAAGGAACGCCCAAGGCTACCGTCGACAAGATGAACGCCGAGATCCGCAAGGCGCTCCAGACGCAGGAAGTCAAAACGTTCATGCCGCGCGAAGCGCTCGACCCGGTCGGCAGCAGCCCCGAAGAGCTGGCGGCGCTGCTGAAGCGCGAGATTCCGAAGTACGCGAAAGTGATCAAGTTCGCCCACGTGCGACTCGATTAGCAGTGCCGCGCCATCCGGCGTGCGTCCAACAACAGGAGGAGTAACTCGGTGAAGGCTCGCATCACACGCTGCATCCTGATCTCGGCTCTTTTCATCTTCACGGGCGCCGCCGCCGCCGCGGATTACCCGTCCAAGCCCGGACGGCTGATACTGCCGTTCGGCGCGGGCGGGTCGACCGACGTCATCGGGCGCATCTTCGCGCAGGCGTTCAGCGAAGCGTGGGGGCAGACGCTCGTCGTCGACAACCGCGCAGGCGCCGCCGGCATCCTCGGCACCGACATCGCGGCGCACTCCCCGCCGGACGGCTACACGATCCTCACCTACGGCATCAACCAGGCGATCACGCCGTGGCTCCACAAGAAGCTGCCGTACGACCACCTGCGCGACTTCACCCCGATCTCGCTCTACGCGACGATGCCCAACATCCTGTGCGTCACGAACTCGCTGCCGGCCAAGAACGTGGCGGAGTTCATCAAGCTCATGAAGGCGAGCCCGGGCAAGTACAAGTTCGCCTCATCGGGTGTCGGCGCGTCGCCGCATCTGACGATGGAGTACCTCAAGTCGGCCGCCGGCATCGACTTGATCCACGTGCCTTACAAGAACTCTTCGCAGGGTTATGCCGACACCATCAGCGGCGAGATCCAGGCGTTCTTCTTCAACCTGCCCGGACCGCTGCCGCACGTGAAGGCCGGACGCCTGCGCGCGCTCGCGGTGACTTCGGCCAAGCGCGCACCGCAGGTGCCCGACCTGCCGACGATGATGGAAGCCGGCGTTCCCGGTTTCGAAGTGACCGTGTGGCAGGGTTACGCCGTCACCAAAGCCACGCCGAAGCCGTTCGTGCAGAAGATCCACGCCGCGATGATGAAAGCGCTCGCGGTGCCGGAAGTGCAGAAGAAGTTCTTCGACGCCGGCGTCGCCGCGGCGCCGCAACAGCCCGCCGAATTCGTCAGGTTCATCGAGATGGAAACGGCGAAGTGGAAGAAGGTCGTTGCGGCCTCGGGCGCGAAGATCGAGTAATACGCCGGCACGTGCAAGAATAAGGACGCCGCTCGCCACGAAGCGGCGCACCCGAAAGGAAGGCGATGGACTCCGCACGTTTCGATTTCGCGCCGCTGCTGCCGGCGGGATTACCCCCCGCCGCCGCGCGCTGGACCGGCCGCGTCAAGTTCGATTTCACCGGCGGCAACAACGATCCCGACCGCCTGCCGCTCGAAGGCTTGATCGACGCGGCGAACGCGGTGCTGAAGCGCGAGGGCCGCACGCTCTCGACCTACGGCCTGAACAGCGGGCCGCAGGGTTACCGGCCGCTGCGCGAATTCCTCACGGGCAAGCTCAAGGCCGACGCCGCGATCGATTGCGTGCCCGAGGACATCCTCATCACGTCCGGCTCGCTGCAGGCGCTCGATCTGGTCAACGCGACGCTGCTCGAAAAAGGCGACACGGTCCTCATCGAGGAAGACTGCTACCAGGGCTCGATCAACCGCCTGCTGCGCCTCGGCGTCACGCCGATCGGCATCCCCCTCGACCAGCACGGCATGCGCATGGATGCGCTCGCCAGCGCGCTCGAGGACCTGAAGAGCAAAGGCGCGAAGCCGAAGTACATCTACACCATACCGACCGTGCAGAACCCGACCGCGACCATCCTGCCGGTCGAGCGCCGCCAGGAGATGCTGCGCCTCGCGCAAGCGCACGGCGTGCCGATCTTCGAGGACGACTGCTACGCCGACCTGGTGTGGTCGGGACAGCGCCCGCCCGCGATCTACGCGATGAGCGATCGCGGCGGCGTCATCTACATCGGCTCGTTCTCGAAGTCGATCGCCCCGGCGCTGCGCGTGGGTTACATCGTCGCGCCGTGGGACGTGATGAAGCACACCCTCGCGCTCAAGACCGACGGGGGCTCGGGCGCGCTGGAGCAGATGGTGCTCGGGGAGTATTGCGCGAGGAACTTCGCGAAGCACGTCCCCGAGCTGCGCCGCGGCCTGCGCGCGAAGCTCGAGACGCTGATGGAGTCGCTGCGCGAGCACTTCGGCGACGCCGCCGAGTTCTCCGATGCCCAGGGCGGCATCTTCCTGTGGGTGAAGCTCCCCGACGGCGTCGACGCGATGAAGCTCTACGAACACGCGCTGGCCGCGGGCGTGGCGATCAATCCCGGGCCACAGTGGTCGGTCAACAAGGCGCACGCGGCGAGCCGGCTGCGGCTATGTTTCGCGAGCCCCTCGCACGAGGAGATCCATCAGGGCGTCGCGAAGCTCGCCGAAGTGTGCCGGCGCGAGTTCGGCGTGAACGCCTAGCGCCACGCCAGCGCGGCGTGCACGTCGCCGCGCTTCGACTCCGCGCGGCGCGGTGCGCTCGGCATGACCGGGGCCTTGTACAGCGTGACGATCGCCCGTTCGATCTCGTGGCGCAGCGCCATGACCGGCGCGATCGGCAACTGCGTGCAGAACCGCGCGTGCTCCAGCGTGTCGGTGTCCAGGGGATCGGCGATCGCGACGTAGAGCTGCGCGTCCATCCAGCACAGCGGCAGCATCCGGTATTGCCGGGCCGAGCGCTCGGGCATGAAGTCCAGCATCGAGCGGTCGACCTGGAACCTGTCGAGGTCGACAATCGGGATGCCGAGCTGCTCGCAGACGACCTGTCTCAGGTGCGCCTCCGACACGAAGCCGAGCGCGGTCAGCACCTGCCCGAGGTGCAGGCTCGAGCGCGCGCGCTGCACGTGCAGGGCACGATCGAGCTGTTCCCGGGAGAGGAGTCGCAGCTCCACCAGTCGTGCACCGAGCTTGCTCATCGCGGCGTCGCGCATGCGTGACACGCGCGCGCGCAGCTGCTCGGGCGAGGCCGCTCTCTCGACCACCGCCGGCTGCAGCACGGGGCGGTGCGCGGCGTGCATGCGGCTCTGCACCGGGCGCGCGCCTGAAGCGTAGGCTCCGCGGTTCTGGTTGGCGTGCGGCGGCGCCGCGCGCGGCGGCTGTGGATCGCGAGCGGCTTCGGCATCGCGCGGCGCGAGCGCCGGCGCGGGGCGCGATGCCGCGCCGCGCGTGCGGCCGTAGGCGATCGCGCCGTAGTAGTACAGATTGCCGATGGCTTCAAACACCTGCTGGCGCAGCGCCATCACCGGCATCACGGTCATGCGCGCACAGAAGCGCGCGGCCTCCAGCGCCTGGAGGTCGAGCGGGTCGGACATCGCGACGAACAGCCGCCCGTCGATGCGGCACAGCGGAAGCATGCCGTGACGCCTGGCGCATTGCTCGGGCAGCAGGGGAAGGACCGCATTGCGGTCGATCGGAAAGCTCTCGAGATCGACGAGGGGGATGCCGAGTTGCTCGCAGACCACCTGCGCAAGGTGAGCCTCGGACACGAAACCCAGATCGACGAGCAGGTGCCCGAGCCGCACGCCGGACACCGCCGATTGAAGCTGCAAGGCATGCTCGAGCTGTTCGGGCGTGATCAGCTCGAGCTCGACCAGCCGCGCGCCGAGCTTGCGGATCGCCGCCGCGTTGATGCTGTGCACGCGCTCGCGCAATTCGTCGGGCGAGCCCACCGCGTCGACGACCACCGAGCGCAAAGCGCGATATCGATTGAGCTGTGCCTGGGGCATGTCTTCTCCTCTCTTATTATCTGTCGCTGCCGTACGAGGCGCATGATCGGTTTTACTACACAGTAACCATAAGATGTCAAGCAGTCCGCATTCCGGACCGTGGTCTCTGCGGACGCGCGCGAGTAAGCTTGATGGTCCGCTACGAAAACCACGGCGGGGTAAACCCCGCCCAACGATGGGAGAACCGCACATGTACGATCTCGTGATCCGTAACGGCACCGTCGTCGATGGAACGGGCTTACCGTCGTATCGCGCCGACGTCGCGGTGAAGGACGGCCGCATCGCCTCGATCGGCCGCATCCGCGAAAAAGGCAAGGAGGAGATCGACGCCACGGGCCATGTGGTCACGCCGGGCTTCATCGACGGCCACACCCACATGGACGCGCAGGTCTTCTGGGATCCCATCGGAAGCTGCTCGTGCTGGCACGGCGTGACGACGACCGTCATGGGCAACTGCGGGTTCAGCCTCGCGCCCGGCTCCGCCGAGCAGAGCGACATGGTCCTCTCCAACATCATCCGCGCCGAGGACATCTCGCCCGAGGCGATCGGCGCCGCGGTGAAGTGGAGCTGGACGACGTTCCGCGAATACATGGACGTCGTCGACAAGCTGCCCAAGGCGATCAACTACGCCGCGCAGATCGGGCACTCGGCGCTGCGCACCTACGTCATGGGCGAGCGCGCGTTCTCGCAAGCCGCGACGCACGACGACCTCGGCGCGATGGAAGCCGAGCTGCTCGACGCGATGGATGCTGGCGCGATCGGCTTCACGAGCTCGCTCTCTACGGGACATCGGCTCCCCGATCCCGACGGCCGCCCGGTGGCGTCCAACCACGGCACGTGGGAAGAGCTCTCGCAGCTCGTATGCGCGGTCGGCACGACCGGACGCGGCATCTTCGAGTACGCGCGCGAGCGCGAGTCGCGCTCGAAGGATCCCGCGGTGCGCAAGCAGTACAACGACCGTCTGCGCGATCTCGCGGTGAAGAGCGGCGTGCCGATCACCTTCGGCATTCCCGCCGGCAGCCCCGGCACGCGGGACGCCCTGAATCTCCTCGACGACACCGCCAGGGCCGGCGGACGCATGTTCGGCCAGACCCACACGCGCGGCATCTCGCACATGCTGTCGTTCAAGGGACGGCTGCAGTTCGACGACTTCGAGGAGTGGGCGAAGATCCGCGAGCTGTCCATCGAAGAGCAGCGCAAGGCGTTCAAGGATCCGGAGACGCGCAAGCGCCTCATCGAAGCGACCCGGAGCGGCAAGTACCGCACCGGCGGCGGCGAGCCTCGCGCGCCGCAGTACGACAACATGTACGTCTTCAAGAGCGCGGTGTCCAGGAACCCGACCGTCGCGGATCTTGCAAAGCAAAGCGGCAAGGACCCGGTCGAGGTGATGATGGACCTCGCGCTCGAGTCCGACTTCAACCAGCTCTTCATGCAGTTCGACGAAGCGACGGTGCCCAAGAACGACACCGAGGCGCTGGCGACGCTCAAGCACCCGCGCACCGTGATGACCTTCTCCGATTCGGGCGCGCACGTCTCGCTCATCATGGATTCGTCGATCCACACGCACCTGCTCGCCTACTGGGTGCGCGAGCGCGGCGAGTTCACGCTCGAGGAAGGCGTGAAGATGATCACGCTGACACCCGCGGTCGCGTGGGGCTTCAAGGACCGCGGTCTGGTGCGCCAGGGCGCGATCGCCGATCTCAACGTCTTCGATCCGGCGACCATCGCGCCCGAGATCCCGACGATCGAGCACGACCTGCCGACCGGCGCGCGCCGTCTCAAGCAGAAGTCCAAAGGCATCAGGGCGACGGTGATCGCCGGCAAGATCGCGTTCAGGGACGGCGAGCATACCGGCTCGCTCCAGGGCAAGCTCCTGAGATCCACCGCCGCCGGCGTGCAGTAACAAATTGGGGTCAGGTCCGAATTTCGGAAATCCGGACCTGACCCCAATAAACGCCATGTGTCCGTGCTCGCGACGGGACGTGCTCAGGGCCGCGCTTGCGTTGAGTCTCGCGCCGTCTCTCGCGTCGGCACAGTCCGCCGATCCGCGTAACGCTAGCCCGCAACCCGGCGATCGCCTGGTTCATTCCACCGGACCGAACAAGGGCAAGCCCATAGCGTCCGGCGACCTTCCGCTCGGCGGGCCGCACATCACCGCATACGCGCAGCATCGCGACTCGAACGTTATCCGCGACGGATCGCGTTTGAACGAAGTGCTGCTCCTGCGGCTCGATCCCCAGGACCTGAGCGCGGCCGCGCGCGCGAACGCGCCGGAAGGCTATCTCGCTTTCACCGCCATCTGCACCCACGGCGGCTGCAGCGACTGGGCGTGGGACAAGGACAGGAAGATGTTGAAGTGTCCGTGTCACGACTCGCAGTTCGACCCGAAGGACGACGCGCGCGTGGTCGACGGCCCCGCGACGCGCCGGCTCCCGCGCTTGCCGGTGAAAGTCGAGAATGACGCGCTGGTCGTCGCGGGAACGTTCGTGGGAAGGGTCGGCGCGGACTTAACCTAACTGCTCGGGGTCGGACCCCGGCTTCTTGGGGTCTGACCCCGGTTCGATCCGGGGGGATCCGACATGCATCGCCACACCATCGCAGCTTGCCTCGCTCTCTTCACCGGCATCGCCGCAGCACAAGCCGCAACGACATACTCGCCGGTCACCGAAGACCGCCTCCTCAAACCCGAGCCGCAGAACTGGCTGCACTACCGCGGCAACTTCGAAGGCTGGGGCTACAGCCCGCTCGAGCAGATCACCGCGCGCAACGTGCGCCGGCTCCAGCCGGTGTGGACGCTCTCCACCGGCACGGTCGAAGGCCACCAGGCGCCGCCGTTCGTCAACAACGGCATGATGTTCGTCTCCACGCCCGGCAACCAGGTGCTGGCGCTGGACGCGAAGACCGGCGACCTCATCTGGCGCTACAAGCGCGACCTTCCCGAAGACGTCGTGCAGTGGCATCCGACGAACCGCGGCGTCGCGCTGTACGAAGACAAGGTGTATCTCGCCACGCTCGACGCGTTCGTCGTCGCGCTCGACGCGAAGACCGGAAAAGTGCTGTGGGAGAGCCGCGTCGACGATTACAAGCGCGCTTATTACTTCACGCTCGCGCCGCTCGTCGCCAAGGGCAAGGTGATGGTCGGCACCTCGGGCGGCGAGTTCGGCATCCGCGGTTACGTCGCGGCGCTCGACGCGCAGACCGGCAAGGAAGTCTGGCGCACCTACACGATCCCCGCGCCGGGCGAGCCCGGCGCCGACACGTGGAAGCGCGAAGACCAGTGGAAGACCGGCGGCGGCTCGGTGTGGATCACCGGCCACTACGATCCCAAGCTCAACCTCGCGTACTGGGGCACCGGCAATCCAGGCCCATGGATCGGCGACATGCGGCCCGGCGACAGCCTGTACACCGCGTCGGTCATCGCGCTCGACGTCGACAACGGCAAGATGCGCGCGTATCACCAGTACACGCCGAACGAAAGCTGGGACTGGGACGAAGTCTCGACGCTGCTCCTCATCGAATACAAGCGCAACGGCCGCAGCATCAACGGTCTCGTGCACCCCGGCCGCAACGGCTATCTGTGGCTGCTGGAGCGCCAGCAGGATGCGATCCGCTTCGTCGACGCCAAGCCTTTCGTGAAGCAGGAAGTGTTCACCGCCATCGACCCGAAGACCGGACGCCCGAGCTGGGACGAATCGAAGAAGCCCGGCATGGGGCGCTCGGTCACCTTCTGTCCGTCGCACTGGGGCGGCAAGGACTGGCCGCCGGCGGCATGGAACCCCAAGACGCGGCTGCTCTACGTCCCCGCGCAGGAGAACCTCTGCGCGACCCTGAAAGGCGAGGACAAGCCGCCGACCTACGAGCCGGGCAAGCGCTTCGTCGGCACCGACGCCAACGCGACGCGCGTCTTCAGGCGCGAAGGCGCGAAGCACATCGGCGAGCTCCAGGCGTGGGACCTCGACACCGGGAAGAAGGTGTGGACCTTCGAGTACCCGCACGTCAACTGGGGCCCGGTGCTCACCACCGGCGGCGGGCTCGTCTTCGCCGGCGGATCGAGCGACCGCATGTTCCGCGCCTTCGACGCCACCAACGGCAAGGTGCTGTGGGAGTTCAAGGCGAACTCGGGCATCACCGCCGTGCCGATTTCGTATATGGTCGACGGTGTGCAGTACATTGCGGTGCACGCGGGCTGGGGCGTCGACGCGCAGAAGATGATCACGCGCCTGGACCAGACCATGAAGACGAGCACCTTCGTCCCGCAGGGCGGGGTGATCTGGGTGTTCGCGGTTAAAGACTGAAAACCGAAGGAAGAGGACATGCGATTCAACAGGCTCAAGAAACTCTGGCGCGAAGGCAAACCCGCGGTCGGCGGCTGGTGCTCGATCCCGCACGCGAGCACCGCCGAGTTCATGGCGCACACCGGGCTCGACTGGCTGTGTGTGGACATGCAGCACGGCATGATCGATTACTCCGACGCGGTCAACATGCTGACCGCGATCTCGACGACCGACGTGACGCCGATCGTGCGCGTGCCGTGGAACGAGCCGGCGATGATCATGAAGGTGCTCGACGCGGGCGCTTACGGCGTCATCGTGCCGATGGTGAGCAACCGCGCCGACGCCGAGCGCGCGGTGGCCGCGTGCCGCTATCCGCCGGCGGGCATGCGCAGCAACGGCCCCAACCGCGTGCTGCTCTACGCGGGCACCGACTACCAGAAGCACGCCAACGAAGAAGTGGCGTGCGTGGTGATGGTCGAGACCGCCGAAGGCATCGAGAAGCTCGAGGAGATCGCGAGCACGCCCGGCGTGGACGCGATCTACATCGGACCGACCGATCTCGCGCTCGCGCTCGGCCTGCCGCCGGTGATGGACAACGACGAGCCGAAGCACGTCGAGACGGTCAACCGCATCCTCGACGCGTGCAAGCGCCACGGCAAGATCGCCGGCATCCACACCGCCTCGTCCAAGTTCACGCAGCGCTACATCGACCAGGGCTTCAGGATGGTGATGCTCGGCACCGACCGCGCGGCGATGGTGAACTTCATGAAAGCGGAAGTCGGACGGCTCACCGGCTGGACGCCGATGAAGCCGGTCGGCGGCCCCGACAGAGGCGGCTACTGACGCGCCGCATGTCGGCGCCCGTCGAGACCTCCGAGGTCCTGTTCGCCCGTTACGGACCGCGGTACCGTATCTACGTGACCGTGGTCGCGCTGCTCGGCACGATCTCGGCCATCCTCACCACGACCACGGTCAATGTCGCGCTGCCCGACATCATGGGCTCATTCGGCATCGGCCAGGATCGCGTGCAGTGGATCTCCACCGGCAATCTCGCCGGCACCACCATCGGCCAGCTCCTGAGCGCGTGGCTGATCGACCGCTTCGGGCAACGCAGGACGTTCGTCGTCGGGCTGTGCGTGTTCGTGGTCGCGCTGTTCGTCGCGGCGTTGAGCCCCAACGAGATCGCGCTCGCCGGCGCGCGCGTGATCCAGGGCCTGATGGCCGGGATCCTCCAGTCGCTCACGATGTACACGCTGTTCAGCGTGTTCCCGCCCGAAAAGCGCGGCATGGCGATGGGTTTCTTCAGCATCAGCGTCATCCTGGGCCCAGCCATCGGCCCGACGCTCGGGGGCTTGCTGATCGAGGCGTTCGACTGGCGCGCGATCTTCTACCTGTCGCTGCCGTTCAGCGTGCTCGGCATCCTCTTCGGCAGCCTGTTGATGCCCGAGCGCGAGCCGGGCTCGCGGCGTCCGGGTTTCGACTGGCTCGGCTTCGTCCTGCTGTGCATGACCATGTCGTCGCTGCTGACCGCGCTGTCGAGCGGCCAGCGCGAAGGCTGGGACTCGCGCTTCATCATCGAGCTGCTCGGCGTCGCCGCGGTCGCGGGAACGGCGTTCCTCGCGTGGGAGCTCAAGGTCGCGCAGCCGCTGGTGAACCTGCGCGTGCTCGGCACCGGCCAGTTCGCGGCGGCGGCATGTGTCGCGTGCGTGTTCGGCATCGGCCAGTTCGGCACGACGTATCTGATCCCGCTCTTCGTGCAGACCATACAGGGGCTCACGCCGCTCGACGCGGGATTGATGCTGGCGCCGGGCGCATTGCTGCTCGGGCTCTTCATGCCGCTCGGCGGCTATCTCTGCGACCGTCTGCCGGCGCGCAGCCTGCTCGTCACCGGGCTCACGGCGTTCGCCGCATCGACGTGGTGGATGCGTGACGTCGACGTCAACACATCGTACTTGGGCCTGCTCGTATGCGTAGTGGTCAGCCGCGTCGGGCAGGCGCTGATCAATCCGACGCTCTCCGCCACCGCGATGCGCTCGCTGCACACCACGCTGCTCCGGCAGGGTGCGGGCATGATCAACTTCTTCCGGCAGCTCGGCGGCGCGTTCGGCGTGTGCATACTGTCGCTGTCGCTCGACCGGCACACCGCCTTCTACGCAAGCGAGCTCACGAGCGTGGAGACGCCGGGCAACACCGCGACGGCCGAGCTCCTGCACAAGCTCGAAAGCGTGCTTCAGCTCGCAGGCGCGCCGCCGGAGCTGCAATCCGCCGGCGCCCTGCACTTCCTCGGCGACGTGGTGTACGCCCAGGCGTCGACGCTCGCGTTTCGCGACTGCTTCGTGATCGTGGCGGCGATCTTCGTGGTGTCGCTGGTCCCGGCGTGGCTCGTCGGCCGCAAGCGCCGTTAAATGGGGTCAGGTCCACATTTCGACTCGAAATGTGGACCTGACCCCGATTAGCCTGGCGTCGAGCGCGAGATCGCGAGCTCTTCCTCGGTCATGTCCGCGGGCACGTTGGCGAAGAGCGGCGTGCTGAGGTAGCGCTCGCCGGTGTCCGGCAGCATGCACAGGATGGTGGAGCCCTCGGCCGCTTCGCTCGCCACGCGCAGCGCGCCCGCGAAGGTCGCGCCGGCGGTGATGCCGACGAATATCCCTTCCTTGCGCGCGAGCTCGGCGCTGCAGCGCATCGCTTCGGCGGCGGGCACCGCGACGATGCGATGGATCGTTCCGCTCGCCACCGCGTCGGCGGTGAGCTTCGGGATGAAATCGGGCGTCCAGCCCTGCATCGGGTGCGGCTTGAACGCCGGGTGCGGCGCGGCGGGCGAGCCGTCCGCATTGCGCTGCTGCGCGACCTCGCTCGCGAGCAGCGGCGCGTCTTCGGGCTCGCACACGACGATCTTGGTCTCCGGCCGTTCCCTGGCGAGCACGCGCGCGACGCCCTTGAGCGTGCCGCCGGTGCCGTAGCCGGTCACCCAGTAGTCGAGACGCTCGCCTTTGAAGTCGTCGACGATCTCGCGCGCCGTCGTGCGCGAGTGCATGTCGGCGTTGGCTTCGTTCTCGAACTGGCGCGTGAGAAACCAGCCGTGCGCCTCCGCAAGCTCGATCGCCTTGTTCACCATGCCGACCGCACGGCCCGCCGCGGGTGTCAGCACGACTCGCGCGCCGAGAAAGCGCATGAGCTTGCGCCGCTCGACGCTGAACTGCTCGGCCATCGTGACGACCAGCGGATAGCCTTTCGCCGCGCACACCATCGCGAGCCCGATGCCGGTGTTGCCGCTCGTCGCCTCGATCACGGTCTGGCCGGGCTTCAACGCGCCGGCACGCTCCGCGGCTTCGATGACGCCGAGCGCGAGCCGGTCCTTCACCGAGCCCAGCGGATTGAACGCTTCGACCTTCGCGTACAGGTTGACGCCCGCCGGAGCGAGCCGGTTGATCCTGACCACCGGCGTGTTGCCGACGGTCTCGAGTATGCTCGCGAACCTCGCCATCGCTGCCTCCTCCGGTCGTGACGCGCCAGTGTGGCCGCGACGCGAGCCGCGGACAAGCCGGCGCGCCACCGGCAGCTCATTGCGCGCGCGGATCGTCGGCGGGGTTGATGTACGTGACGTCGAAAGGACCGACTCCGTTGATCTGCACGATCGTCTCGACCTCTGCGTGCGCGTAGTGCGGCATGCCGGCCGGCAGGTGCACGAAGCTGCCGGCGGGCAGTCCCTTCAGCGGGGCGCGATCGAGCTTCTCGCCGTGGTTCACCGCGAAACGGCCCGCGATCACCGTCACGAACTCGTCCTTGGAGTGCCGGTGCGGCGGAACGGTAAAGCCCGCAGGGAACTTCAGGCGCAGCACGAACGGTCCCTCCTTGCCCGGATGCCCGAGCAGCGCGGCAGCCTGCGCGCCCGGCGGCAGCGACGGCGGCGCGGGACCCCATTTGACGGCGTCGGCGGCCACCACGGTGTGATGCGTATCGGCGCTCCACGCCGGCGCGGTTGCGGCAAACAGCGCGATCAACAGTGCGGCTTGCGGGATGCGTTTCATGGCGATCTCCGGTCAGTGACGCGTGATGACGACTTCGAGGTACTCGCTCGGCACGACCATCGAGTCGCTGCCGGCGCGGTTGAAGCGCTGGACGAGCGCGACTAGATCGCGCTCCAGCGCCTGTCGCGCATCCGGCGCAAGCGCGGCGAGCGTCCTGAGCACCGGCCCGTAGTACGTCCCGAACACGTGCAGCCAGTGCTCGGGCGAGCGATAGCGGAAGACGAAGTGCCGCTGCGCCGAGCTGATCGACACCGCGTGCGGCTCGAAAAGCTGCGAGAGCCGCGCGCGCGTGCCCCACAGCGCCGGCGAGGCGGTGCCGGGCGGCGGCAGGTATTGGGCGATCGTCCTGAAGACCTGCCCGATGAAGCCTTCGGGCGTCCAGTTGGCGAGGCCGATCTTGCCGCCGCGTTTGCACACGCGCACGAGCTCCGCCGCCGCGCGCTCCTGGTCGGGCGTGAACATGACCCCAAACGTGGACAGGACGGCGTCGAACGCGCGATCCGCGAACGGCAGCGCTTCGGCGTCGCCGTGCCGGAAGTCGATCTCGAGGCGCTCGGCCTGCGCGCGCTCGCGCCCTCGCTCGAGCAGCCCGGGCACGTAATCGGTCGCAACGACGTGGCACCAGCGGCGTGCGGCCGCGAGCGACGCGTTGCCGTTGCCCGCCGCGACGTCGAGCACGCGCTGGCCCGCGCGCACGTCGAGCGCTTCGCACAATTCCTCGCCGACGATCTGCAGCGTCGTGCCGACGACGGCGTAATCGCCGGACGACCATGCGCCCTGCTGGCGCGCCTTGAGCGCCGCGAGATCGGGGATGGGACGGACCTGCTCGGTGTCGCGCGCGGCGGCGCTGGTGCTCGTCATACGGCCTCCTGGGTCGGGGTTGGCTGATATCCTGTCGCGAGCACAGTCTGGAAGGTGACCGTGGAGACGAGCGTGGGTACCGCCGTGGGAATTCCCGCTGTCGAGGCGCGGCTGCTCGGGCCGCTGTCGGTCGCCCGCGCCGGCAGCGCGGTGGTCCTGCCCGGGTCGCGCAAGCTGCGCGCGCTGTTCGGATATCTCGCGCTCGCGCCGCAGCCGGTGACGCGCTCGCATCTCTGCGAGCTGTTCTGGGACGGCCCCAGCGACCCGCGCGCGGAGCTGCGCTGGTGCCTCAGCCGAATTCGGGGCATCGCCGACACGGCGGAGCGCCGGCGGGTCCTCACGCAAGGGGACACCGTCGCGCTCGATCTCGCCGACTGTTTCGTCGACGCGCGCGAGATCGCGCGAGCCCTGCAGGACGGCGTCGAAGCGCTCGCGCCCGAGCGGCTGCGCAGCTTGAGCGCGCTGTTCGCCGGCGACCTGCTGGACGGCCTCGACATCGAAGGCAGCCCGCTGTTCGGCGGCTGGCTGGTGGCGCAGCGCCGGCGTTTTCGCGGCTACCACGCGGCGATCCTCGAGCGTCTCGTCGGCGCGTCGGACGACGAGCAGGTGTTTTCGTATCTCGACGCGTGGCTGCGGCTCGCGCCGTTCGATCTGCACGCGCACGCGGCGCTGCTGCACGCCCTCGCGCGACGCGGCCGCGTGCGCGAAAGCGAGGAGCACGTCGCGACGGCCGCGCGTCTCTTCGATTCCGAAGGTCTGGACGCGACGCCGCTGCACGAGGCCTGGCAGGCCGCGCGGTCACGTGCGGAAAGCGCGCCGCAGGTGCGGGTCGAATGGCCGTCCGAGACGCTGGAGCCGGGCGCCGCCGGCGAGCCGCGCCGCGCGTCGATCGCGGTGATGCCGTTCAACGAAACGGGCGACGCGCCCGGCGGTTTCGCCGACGGGCTCGTTCACGACATCATCACGCGCCTGGCGAAGCTGCGCAGCCTGTTCGTGATCGCGCGCGGCAGCGTCTTCGCACTGCACGAGCGGAAGGTGTCGCCCGAGGAAGCAGGGCGTGCGCTCAACGTCGATTACGTCGCGAGCGGATCGCTCCGGCGCCGGGGCGATCGCCTCGTGCTGTCGGTGGAGCTCGCCGAGTCGCGCACCGCGCGCATCGTGTGGGCCGAAGTGTTCGACCAGAAGACGGCCGAAGCGCTTGCCGTCCTCGACGACGTCGGCAACCGCATCGTCGCCTCGATCGCGCACGAGATCGAGACCATCGAGCGCAACCGCGCGCTGCTGCGGCCGCCGGGCTCGCTGGACGCGTGGCAGGCGTATCACCGCGGCCTGTGGCACATGTACCGCTTCAACACGAGCGACAACGAGCGCGCGCAGCACTTCTTCAGGACCGCGGTGCGGCTCGACCCGACCTTCGCGCGCGCGCACGCGGCGCTGTCGTTCACGCATTTCCAGAATGCGTTCCAGGGCTGGGGCCCGCGAGCGCCCGAGATCGAGCGCGCGTACGCGGTCGCCGGTCACGCGCTCATGGCGGACGATCTCGATCCTGCCGCCCACTGGGCGATGGGCCGCGCGCTCTGGCTGCGCGAGAGCCAGGATCAGGCGATCGTCGAGCTCGAGCGGGCGATCGATCTCTCGCCCAATTTCGCGCTGGCTCACTACACCCTCTCGTTCGTGCAGTGCCAATCGGGCGATGCGCGCGCCGCGATCCGCGCCTCCGACCACTCGCGGCATCTCAGCCCGTTCGATCCGCTGCTCTTCGCCATGCTCGGCGCGCGCGCGATGGCGCTGGTGCGCCTCGGGCGCTTCGACGAAGCGGCGGAATGGGCTGCGAAAGCCGCGGCGCGCCCGAACGCGCACGCGCACATCCAGGCGATCGCCGCATACAGCCTCGCGCTCGCCGGGCGCGTCGACGACGCGCGCGGCTATCTCAAGGCGCTTCCGCAGTACCGCATCGAGGACTTCCTGACCGCGATGCGCTTCGACGACGCGGGCGCGAAGCTCTTCCGCGAAGCCGCGAAGCGCATCGGACGGCCGTAAGCCGACTGCCGCATTTGGTCACCTGCGTCGCCGGCAGGCGACGGACGCCGGCGGGTCGACCGGCAGCGCGTTCTGGTAAGCCGTTCATCCACAAGGCCTATGCAATCCGGAATGCCGCTGGCATGGTTCGTGCGAAGCGCAGCGCCGAAGCGCGTTTTGCGCGATCGAGCACGAGGAAGCGAACGGTGAAAAGGCTCTGGTCACTCGCAGCAATGGTTCTCGCGTGCGGCATCGTCTCCGGCGAGGCCGCCGCCGCAGGGAACGCCGACGAGCTCGACGCGCGACTCGAGCGACGGATCCGCACGCTCGCGCCCGAGGAACAGCAGCACCTGCGCTCGCTGCTGCTCGCTTCGGCATCGAACGACGCCGAAGCGAGCTATCGCCTCTACCGCTACTACCTCGACCGCGGCCTCGACCGCGAGGCGATCTACTTCGAGACCCGCGCGCTCGACCAGGGCTACACGCCGCCGCTCCGGCTCACGCACCGCCGGGGCTGATCACAGCGGTTTCATGTAGTCCTGCACCGCCAGCTCGCCGATCTTCCGTCCCATATCCGCACCGACTCGCGTCGAGAAACGGTAGTGCACGCCCGCATACACGCGCGCGTCGTTCACTTCCTGCATGTAGTCCTCGATGCTCTCCCACTTGCGCGTGACGCCGGGCGCGGTCGGGCTCGTCATGCTCACCGAGATCGGGCGGTCGCGCAGCACCGACGCGAGCACGGTGCCCACCGCGCTCGACGAGATGCAGTGCGCGCACGGGTATTCGGGATGCATCGGCGTGTCGATGAGCGGCAGCCACGCCGCTTCGCGCGCGATCTCGCCGTTGCCGTGCTGGTCGCCGTTGCGGATCGCGGTGATCGGCCGCCACAGGTTGTAGGCGTACTTGGCGTCGAACACCGAGATGAACGAATCGGTCGCCGCCATGTTCACCAGTGCGAAGAGCCGCGCGTTGTCGACGAGGTCGAGCTTCGCGGACGACGAGAGCGAGCGCACGATCGGATTCCAGCTCGGCACACCGGTGAGCGCCCAGAAGCGTCCGATGTCGGTCTGCTCCTGCGTGCGCGCGCTGCTCTGCCGGCCGCCGATGCGCTGAATCTCGTTGAGATCCTTCGCCCACTCGGCGCTCTTCAACGCGGGCGGCGGCGCGGGCCGGAACTGCGCCGGCTCCTTCATGAAGAACGGCTTCACCTGCGGCCATTCGGCGCTCACCGGCACCATCGTCGGCACGTACACGCCCGGGGAAGCCGTCGGCCGGTAGGCGAACGAAGCGCCCGCGCCGTCCTTCTCGCGCATCGCGATGCATTGCGCGCCGACCTGCTCGCCGAGCGCGATGCCGGTGTCCCTGGCCGCACCCGCCGGAATCGAAGCGAGCGACGCGGCGTACGCTTTCTCGATCGCGTCGCGCTGGTCGGGATACAACTTCAGCAGCACCGTCCTCGCCGCCGCGACGCCGGCCGCGTCGGCCGACGCACCCGCGGGCGCCTTGCCCTTGAACGCGTACGGCGTATAGCGCGGCTGCACCGCGTTGATCGCATCGAACATGGCGACGTGCACCATCGCCATGGCGCGCGAGCCGTCGGGCGGAAGCTGGCGCGCGGCGGTGCTGCGCGCGAGCGCGACCTCGTTCCAGTCGGTGACCACGTCGGCACGGGCGCCGGCGCAAAGCGTGAGTGCTGCGAGCAACGTGAGCTGCGTCTTCATCGAAGCCTCCGCTGAAAGAAGCCGATCGATTTCGGCACGGTCATTCTCGGCACTGCGTTTTCCGGAATAAATGGGTTGCATCGCATAGGACTATTCCGGTCGATGGAGTAATCTCGCGCGCATGGACAAGCTCGCCGCGATGGGCACGTTCGCCGCGATCGTCGACCGCGGCAGCCTCACCGCCGCGGCGGACGCCCTCAACGCCTCGCTGCCGACGGTCGTGCGCACGCTCGCCGCGCTGGAGAAAGAGCTGGGCGTGCGCCTCCTCAACCGCACCACGCGGCGCATCGCGCTGACCGAGGAAGGCCGCTATTACCTCGAGCGCTGCCGGCGTGTGCTGGCGGAGATCGACGAAGCGGAGCTCGGCCTCTCGGCGCAGCAGAAAGAACCCAGCGGCACGCTGTCGGTCACCGCGTCGGTCATGTTCGGCCGCATGCACCTGGCGCCCGCGGTGACCGCGTTCCTGAAGCAGTTTCCGGCGACTCGCGTCGAGATGCTGCTGCTCGACCGCGTGGTGAGCCTCGTCGAGGAAGGCATCGACGTCGGCGTGCGCATCGGCGCGTTGAGCGATTCGTCGCTGATCGCGATACCGGTCGGCAAGGTGCGCCGCATCGTGTGCGCGAGCCCGGCGTTGTTGAAGCGCGTTGGGACACCGAAGCATCCGAAAGAGCTCGCATCGCTCGACTGCATCGGCTTCACCGGCTTAGCCAACGGACCGCAGTGGAGCTTCGTCGAGAACGGCCGGACCGTCGCGGTGCCGGCGAAGACAGTGCTCACGTGCAACCAGGCGTACGCGTCGATGGATGCGTGCGCGGCAGGACTCGGCTTCGGCGTCTTCCTGTCCTACATGATCAGGCCGCTGGAGCGCGAGAAGCAGCTGAAAGTGGTGCTGGCCGAATTCGAGCCGCCCGCATTACCGGTCAACGTGGTGTATCCGCACGGACGGCTCGTCTCGACGCGCGTGCGAGCGTTTCTCGACTCGCTGGCGAAGCAGCTGCCAAAGGCGCTCGCCGACTAAGCAGGAACGAGCCTCGGAATGTGCCGCGAGCAGTTCCACTCCCAGGACGAGAGCGTGAAGACGATCGCGTGCTCGACCGTCGCGTCGTATTCGCGGTCGACGACGCGTTTCAGGAACTCGGCATCGTCGACCACCACGCGCGCGCGTCCCCACAGCTTGAGCCGCCGGCCGGCGGCGTAATCCATGAGGAACATGAACGCGCGCTCGTTGCGCGCGAGATTGCCGGTGGTCACGTACTGGCGATTGCCGGCGTAATCGGCGAAGGCGATGGTGCGGCCGTCGAGCACGCGCAGGAAGCCCGCGGGCCCTCCCCGGTGCTGGACGTACGGCTGGCCTTCGGCGCTCGCGGTGGCGATGTAGGCCGAGTTGCGCGCGGCGATGAACGCGACGGCGTCGGCGGAAAGCGCGCGCTCGGTCATTTACCTCTCGGGTCGTCGGCGGGATTCACGTAGGTGACCGTCCACGGCCCCATCACGTTGAGCTGGAAGATCACCTCTTCCTTCGCGATCGCGAAGTGCGGCTGCTTCGGCGGCATGAGGAGCACCGTGCCCGGCGGCATCGCGGTGGCTTTCTGCGGCTCCCACTTGTCTCCCATACCGATGTAGAGCGTTCCGGAGAGGATGGTCGAGCGCTCGACCGTGCCGTGATAGTGCGGCGCGACCTTGTAACCCGCCGGCAGCTTGATCCGTATCGTGACGAAGCCTTCCTTGTTCGGATCGCCCTCGATGACGGCGACCTTGGCGCCCGGCGGCAGCGACTTCACGTCCATCCATTTGAGGTCGGACGGCCGGACGATGCGATGGTGGTCCGCAGACGCTGCGTAGGCCGAGGACGCCGTCACCGCGAGCAGCACGGCCGTTGCGATAGCTCTGATCGTCATCGACATCTCCGTGGTTGAGCGCCGTGTTCGCAGTGTGGCAGCGGCATCGGGCGGGATAAAGGACACCGGCGGCAACGCAGTACTGCGCGTAATGCAATAGTTTCAATCCGCGCGGATGCTCGCGGCCTTGATCACCGCGCCCCAGCGATTGATCTCCTCCTCCAGGAGCCTGGCGGCCTGCGCCGGCGTATTGCCGACGGGGTCGAGCGCCATGTCGGCCAGGCGCTTTTTCATGTCGGCCGCGCGAAGCGACGCGGTGACCTCGCGGTTGAGCCGCTCGACCACCGGCTGCGGCGTACCCGCCGGCACCGCGAACCCCATCCAGTAGAGCATCACGAATTGCGGCAGGCCGGCCTCGGGCGCGCTCGGGACATCGGCCAGCGCCGCCGAGCGCTTGTCGTCGGTCACCATCAGCGCGCGCAGCTTGCCCGACTTCACGTGCGGCAGCGTGGTCGTCACCGCGCTGACGAGCATCTGCACCTGTCCGGCGATGAGATCGGCGAGCACCGCGCCCGCGCCCTTGTAGGGAATGTGCACGATGTCCACGCCGGCGAGGCTCTTGAAGAGCTCGCCGCCGAGGTGCGTGTTGGTGCCGTTGCCGCCTGAGCCGTAATTGAGCTTGCCCGGCTGCGCCTTCGCGAGCGCGATCAGCTCCTTCACGCTCGAAGCTTTCACCGACGGGTTCACCACCATCACGTGCGGCACCGATATCGCGGTCGTCACCGGCGGCAGCGCCTTGCGCGGATCGAACGGCAGCGTGGTGATGAGCGTTGCGCCGATGGCGTACGACAGCTCCTGCGCCAGCACGGTATAGCCGTCGGGCGCGGCGCGCGCGACCGCGCTCCAGCCGACGACGCCGCCCCCGCCGGTGCGGTTGTCGACGAGCACCTGTTTGCCGAGCGATGCCGTGAGCTCGTGCGCGATGAGGCGCGACACGATGTCGGTCGTGCCGCCGGTCGCGTAAGGCACGACGATCGTCACCGATTTGGTGGGGTAGGCCTGCGCGAAAACGCCGGCGGCATACAACGACGAGACCGCGAAAGCGATCACCCTGGCGATATGCATTGCGAACCTCCCTCATCCAGTCATTCCCGACCCGCGGCAGCGGAAGTGATCGGGAATCCATGTTGACTTTGACGATCCTGAAGATGGATTCCCGCCTGCGCGGGAATGACGAACTCTCAGTGCGTCTTCAGCTTCGCGTAAGCGACGACCTTTTCCCATTTCTCGAGGTCGTGCTTGAGCAGATCGAAGAAGCGTGACGGCGGGCCGCCGCCCGCATCGACGCCGTCGGCGGCCAGCCGCGCCTTGATCTCGGGAAGCTGGAGTATGCGGTTGGTCTCCGCGTTCCAGCGGTTCACGAGCGACTGCGGCAGCGCTTTCGGTCCGATGAACGCCTGCCACGCGTAGGTCTCGTAACCGGGCACGGTTTCGAGGAACGTCGGCACTTCCGGCATCGCGCTCGATCGCTTCGCGCTCGTCACCGCGAGCGCGCGCAGGCGGCCCGCCTTCACGTGCGGATAGATCACCAGCGGACTCCCCAGCAGGAGCTGGATCTGGCCGCCGATGAGGTCGTTCAGCGCCGGGCCCTGCCCCTTATAGGGAACGTGCGTCATCCGCGTGCCGGCCATCATGTTGAAGAACTCGGTCGAGAGGTGCACGCTGCCGCCGGTGCCCGACGAGCCGTAGTTGAGCTTGCCGGGATTGGCCTTGGCGTACGCAATGAGCTCCTGCACGCTCGTGACCGGCAGCGACGGATGCACCGCCGCGAGCTGCGGCGAGATCGTCACCAGCACGATCGGCCTGATGTCGTTCACCGGGTGGTAGGGGAGCGTGAGCGTCGACGCGCTCGCCGAGTAGCTGCTCGACACCATGGTGATGGTGTAGCCGTCGGGCGCGGCGCGCACGCCCGCCTCGATGCCGATCAGCCCTGCGGCGCCGGATCGATTGTCGATCACCACCGATTGCTTGAACGCCGCGCTCAGGTGCGGTGCGATGATGCGCGCCATCGTGTCGACCGGCCCGCCGGCCGCGAACGGCACGATGAGCCGGATGGGCTTGGTCGGGTAGCTCTGCTCGGCTGCGTAGACGCCGCCGGCGGCGAGCAAGCCCACGGTCATTGCGAGCCGCAACGCGGCGAAGCAATCCCGGAGCGTCCGTTTAGCGTGCGCCACGAGATCGCTTCGTCGCGCTGCTCCTCGCGATGACATCGGAAGGCCTACAGGAGTTCGAGCTTGTTCATCAGCGCCCGCACGCCGTCGCGCTCTTCCTTCGGCGCATCGACATCGGGCGGCCGCACGCGCGGGTTCGAGAAGATCCCCTGCGCCACCAGCGCTTCCTTGATGAACGAGGTCGTGGAGCCGACGTGGTGCTTGCGCGTCGCCCGCAAGGGCGCGCCGAAGATGTGGTCGGCGATCGGCGCGCACTTCTCGATGTAGACGTTGCGCGCTTCGGTGTACTTGCCTTCGAGGCAGTGGCCGATGAAGCGCGTCCAGTTCTGCCGCCCGAGCGCCATGATGCCGGCCTGCGCGCCGTCGGAGCCGATCATCATCATGCCGAGCATGTCGACGGTGTCGCCGCCGGTGACGAAGATCGAGAGCTTGCCTTTGAGGCGGTTCCACACCTGGTAGTAGTCGGCACACGTGAAGCACGAAGTCTTCATCGCGACGATCTGCTCGATCTCGTCGGCCATCTTCGCCAGCGTGTCGTTCGAGTACGCGAGCCCGCGCTCGGCCGAGTACTTGAACACCGAGATCGGCATGTTCACTTCTTTGGCGAGCTGCTTGAAGAACTGGAAGGGCGCCTCTTCGCGATCCATGAGGCGCCGCATCCACAGCACGTCGAAAGGCGGCATGACTTCGATGATGTCCGCGCCGGCTTCCTTCGCCTCGTGCGCGGACTGCACCATCTCCGACATGCGGTTGCCGATGACGCCGGACATGATGGGAATGTGCGCGGGCGCGGTCTGTCTCGCGAGCGTGATCAGCCGCCGCTTCTCCTCGGGCTCGAGCGCGTAGACCTCGCCGACGAGCGCATTGACGTAGATCGCGCACAGCCGGTCGGCGCTGCTGACCTCTTTCACGTGCTTGACGTACTCCTGCTCGTTGATGGAGAAGTCCGCGTTGTACGGGACCAGTGCGCTTGCGATGTATCCGGTGAGGCGCGGATCTTTCACGACGACTCCCTTCGAGCATGAGCAGGATGTGATAGCTTTGGATTCTAGCTGCCGTCAACGACAAGGTCGAACGAGAGACCGCATGCTGATCAAAACTTGGAGTGTCGCGCTTCTCGCGCTGCTGCCTGCGATCGCGAGCGCGCAAGCGTATCCGGCGAAGCCGATTCGCATCGTCGTGCCGTTCCAGTCGGGCGGCAGCGTCGAGCCGCTGGTACGTGTCGTCGCGCAGAAGCTGACCGCGGTTTACGGCAAGCCGGTCGTCATCGAGAACAGGCCGGGCGCCGGCGGCATGACCGGCACCGAGTACGTCGCGAAGACGCCGGCCGACGGCTACACGCTGCTCGCGACGCCGAGCGCGTTCGTCATGAACGCCGCGCTCAACCACAACGCGGTCTACGACCAGGTGAAGGATTTCGACGCGGTCGCGGGACTCGCGGCGTATCCGCTGCTGCTCGCGGTCCATCCGTCGCTGCCGGTGCACTCGGTGACAGCGCTCGTCGCGCTCGCCAAAGCCCAGCCCAGCGCACTCAACTACAGCTCCGGCGGCGTCGGCACGAGCAATCACATCGCCGCGGAGCTCTTCGGCCATCTCACCGGGACGCGGCTCACGCACGTGCCTTATAAAGGCGGCGGCCCGGCGTTCACCGCGCTCGTCGCCGGCGAAGTGCACCTCATGTTCGTCGCGTCGCAGACCGCGGCGCCGCTGCTCAAATCGGGCAAGCTGCGCGTGCTCGCGGTCAGCACCGCCAAGCGCTCGCCGTTCTTCGCCGACGTGCCGACGGTCGCCGAAGCGGGCGTGCCGGGTTACGAGGTCGCGTCGTGGACCGCGCTGTTCGCGCCGGCGGGAACGCCTGCGGCTGTCTTGAACGGTCTCAATGCCGAAGTGGCGAAAGGCCTCACGCAGGCCGATGCCGCCGAAGCGCTGCAGAGACAAGGCCTCGAGCGCTTCGCCGGCAGCGCCGACGAGATCGGCGCCGCGATCCGCGGCGAAGCGGCGAAATGGATGAAAGTCGTGAAAGCCGTCGGTATCAAGGCGCAGTAGCAATCAGTCGGAAGCATGAACGGCTTTCGGGACGGGCCGCCTTCTCCTTTCGCTTCATCCCCACACCCTTCGCCGCATCCCCCATACCCTTCCCGCCCTCCTCGCGCCGCTGCCTGCGCTGCCGCTGCGGCATCGGAACCCTGCGACGCCCGACAAGGACGGCGCTGCGAACTCGCCGCACCAGCTCGACTCGTTCAACCGCCCGTCACTTGCAAGCAGCATCGCGCGTGGCACC
>DATAJS010000014.1 GCA_036262035.1 Burkholderiales bacterium
ATCGAGCGCGACCGCGACAACGATTCCAGTTGTTCACGTTCGTCGGCACTCAACATGACCGGGGGCATGCGTTGGGGCATTGCGATCTCTCCAAGATGAGATATCGCAAAGTACCAAAAATTAACGGGGCAGTACACTAGCGACCCCTGCCCCGGCGCGACCCGCGCGGCGCCCGCTGCGCAATCCGCTCATACCGCGCAGCCCGCCGGGAGTATAAAGGCGGTCTGGTCACGACAGGCGTTGCGCAGTGAGGCAGACATGACCGCGGCCGCGGCAGATCACGTTCCTGCTGTCGATTACCCCATCGTCGGAATCGGCGCGTCGGCAGGAGGGATCACGGCGCTTCAGGCGCTCTGCGAGCTTCTGCCGGCTCGTCCGGACGTGGCGCTGGTGCTCATTCAGCACCTGCCGCCAGACCGTACGAGCAGACTGGAATCGCTCGTCGGCAAATGGACATCGCTGCCTGTTCGTGCCGCCGTCGACGGCACACGGCCGCAGATCGATTGCATCTATATCCCGTCGCCCGATCACATTCTGACGCTGGAACAAGGCGTGTTCCGCACGAGGCCGATCGAGGGCGGCGAGCGCCGGCCGGGGATCGACACGATCGATGCGTTTCTGGAAAGCCTCGCGGCCGAACAGGGGACACGAAGCATCGCAGTGATTCTCTCCGGCACGGGTATGGACGGCGCGTCCGGCGCTGTCCGCATCCGGCAGGCCGGCGGCATCGTGCTGGTGCAGGATCCGTCGACTGCACTGCACGACGGCATGCCCAATGCCGTGATCAGCCGCGGCATCGCCGATCATGTCCTACCCCCCGGCGCTCTCGCGCAGCAGATCGCGGCGTGCGCGAGCGCGTCGTATGTTCGGCCGGCCGCCGCCGAGCGCACGGGCGCCGACGTGGGTGTCAGCGTCGATCGGATCATCGAATTCATCCACAGGCAGGTCGGCTTCGATTTGAGCAGCTACAAGGCCTCGCCGCTGCTCTGGCGTATCCAGCAGCGCATGGATGTACGCAAGGTCGCGACGTTCGACGACTATCTCGCACTGATCGAGGACGATGCTTCCGAGGTGGAAGCGCTGGTCCGCGCCATTCCCATCCACGTCACCGGTTTTTTTCGCGATCCGGACGCGTGGGACATTCTGAGTCGAGACGTGGTGGGACCGTTATGCGGCCCAGGTCATGACCCACGGCCGATGCGGGCGTGGAGCCCTGCCTGCTCCACCGGCGAGGAAGCCTATTCGCTGGCCATGCTCCTCTCGGAGTGCGCCGCCGACGCGCCGGCGCCGCGGGAGTTTCAGGTTTTTGCGACGGATGCTTCAGCCGAGATCGTGGCGCGTGCAAGCCGCGGCGCCTTCCCCGCGGCTTCGGTTGCATCGCTGTCCGCGGAACGCAGAACCCGATTCTTCTACTCCGTTGACCGGGGCTTCCGCGTGCGGCGCTCGTTGCGCGAGAAGATGGTCTTCGCGCCGCAGAACCTGCTCGCCGATCCCCCGTTCACCGCGCTCGACATCATCACCTGCAGGAACCTTCTGATCTATCTGGACCCGGACGCGGTCAGGCGAGTGATATTTCTGCTGCATAGCGCGTTACGCATCGGCGGATGCCTCTTCCTCGGTAAAGGCGAAGCCCTCTCCCCACGCCACAAGGGCTTCGAGCCGGTCTCGAGACAATGGAATATCTACCGGAAAACCGGACCGATGTCCGACGTCAAGATCGATTTCCCGTCGCGTCCGAAATCGCGGCCTTCGGCGGCCGTGCCGGCAACCGCACACCGGGCGGCAGTCGAGCACTTCGGCCTGCCTGCGGTCCTGATCGACGACGAGTTCCGCATCCTGCGGGTTTACGGCGACACCGAGAAAGTGCTCCGCCTGCCTGAAGGTCAGCCGACGCACGACCTGCTGCGCCTGGTGCCGTCGGATCTCGTCGCGCATCTTCGCACGAGCGCCACCGCCGCGCTGCAGGGCGGACGCGCCCTGACGGTCGAAGGTCTGCCCGACAGGGAAACCGGCGAGCTTACGATGAGCGTGCGCCTGACGCCGTTACAGACGTCCGCGGACGGCGGACCGGCGCGGCTGCTCGTCTCGTTCATGCAGCAGCCGGATCGTGCGCTGCGCGAGGAGGGGGACTCGATTTCGCCAGCGGGCCAGGAGACGCAGGATGCCCGCGAATGGCGCGACGCCGTGCGCATCTCGCACGAAGAGCTGGAGGCCTCGCGCGAGGAGCTCCAGGCGCTGAACGAAGAGCTGAGGGCTTCGAACGATCAGCTCAATCACACCAATGAGGAGCTGAGCCAGGTCAACCTCCAACTCCAGGCGAATATCGCCGAGCTCGAGATGCAAAGCCGCGTGCTCTCGTCGGGCGAGGTGATCACGCTCTTTCTGGACGATGAGCTCAAAGTGCGCTGGTTCACGCCCGCGGCCGCGCAGGTGTTCCCGCTGTTGCCGGGAGACAGCGGCCGCCGCATCACCGATCTCGTGCCCAAGGTCGAGGACGACGCGTTCCTGCAGGACATTCAGAGCGTGATGAGCTCAGGGGAACGCCGCGAGGCCGAAGTCCGGCACCGCGACGGCCGGTGGTTCCTGAGGGGAATACGACCGTATCGCTCGGGGATCGAGAGTACATCCGGCGTCGCGGTGACGTTCAACGACATCACGGTGCGCAAGATCGCCGAGGACGCGCTGCGTGCGAGCGAAGAACACAAGGCCTACCTGCTCAAGTTGAGCGACACGCTACGGCCGCTCGCAGATGCCAGGGAAATCCAGTCCGCCGCAGCTCGCATACTGGGCGAGCACCTCGGTGCCGAACGGGCGCACTATGGAGAGACCGTCGGCGACGAGGTTGTCATTCACCAGGGATTCGGGAGTGGCCGAGCGCCGATGATCGGCCGCTTCCGGCACCTCGACTTCGGGGAACGCCTCGTCAAGATGTACCGGTCCGGACAGACCGCCCTGTCGAATGACGTGCAAAGCGACGCGACCATATCGGAATCCGAACGTGGGGTCCTCGGCGCCGCGACCATCGGAGCCTATATCGCGGTGCCGCTCGTCAAGGCCGGTGCGTGGGTAGCGACGCTCGCCGTGCAGAGCGCCGGGCCGCGTCGGTGGACGTCCGAGGAAGTCGGTCTTGTCGAGGAAACAGCAGAGCGCACCTGGGCTGCGGTGGAGCGCGCGCGCGCCGAAGCCGCATTGGAGGACGAGCTCGGCACGATGACCCGGCTGCACGATCTTGCCGGCCGGCTGTTGTGGATCACCGATCTGGAAGCCGGCCTGAACGAAGTGCTGGATGCCGCGATCGGCGTCTTCGGAGCCGACCGCGGCACCCTCCAGATTCACGACCCGCGCACAAATGTCCTCCGATACGCGGCTTCGCACGGCTTCGACAAGGCGGCGCTGGCCGCCGTGCCGCCGGTCAGCTCCGACTTCCACTCCACGTGCGCGGTCGCCATACGCACCGGCCAACGCGTTGTGGCGGCCGACATTCCGCACGACCCGTGCTGGGCGGAGCACGCCGCGACAGCCGCCGCGCTCGATTACAAGGCCGCGATCAGCGCGCCGATGAAAACGCGCCGCGAGGACCTTCAGGGCGTGCTGACCGTCCACTTCCGCGAGCCGTTCGCTCCCACGGATACCCAGTTGCGCTGGATCGACCTCTACGCCCGGTTGGGCGCGCACCTCGTCGAGCGCGGCCGGACCGAGGCGGCGTTGCGCGAGAGCGAGGAGAAATATCGGTCCTTGTTCGATACGATCGACGAAGGCTTCTGCATCATCGAAGTGCTGTTCGGACAGGGCGACCAGGCGGCCGACTATCGATTCCTCGAAGCGAACGCGCAGTTCGAGCGGCAGACGGGCCTCGAGGACGCGGTAGGCAAGCGCATGCGGGAGCTGCGGCCTGCGCACGAAGAGCATTGGTTCACGATCTACGGCGAGATCGCGCTCACCGGCACGCCGCGGCGTTTCGAGCAGCAGGCGGCCGCGCTCGGACGTTGGTACGACGTCTACGCGTTCCGGGTCGGCGAGCCGCGGGAGCGCCGCGTCGCGATCCTGTTCAACGACATCAGCGCACGCAGGCACGCGGAAGAAGCGCTCCGCGTGAACATGGACGAGCTGACGCGGTTCAACCAGGCGCTGATGCACCGCGAGCGGCGGATGTCCGAGCTCAAATCGGAAGTGAACGCGCTGCTCGAGGAGGCTGGGAAGCCCCGCCGCTACACGCTCGCACCCGAGGAGCTCGCGGACAGCGGCGATACTTGAGCGACCGGCAACACGATCGGTTTCGAACGTCGCCGATCACGCGCGACCGCGCTGTAGGGCTCCCCACGCCAGTCCCAGCAGCGCGGCGGTGAGCGAAGCCGCGAGCACGCCCAGCTTCGCTGCGCCGAGAACCGTTTCGTCCGTAAAGGCCAGCATCGCGATGAAGATCGACATCGTGAAGCCGATGCCTGCCAGCAGCCCGACCAGCACGATTCCACCCCACGTGACGCCGGCCGGCAAGCTGCATCCGCCAAGGCGGACGGCGAGCCACGTCGCGGTGACGACGCCCAGCGGCTTGCCCGCGACCAGCGCGATGAAGACTGCGAGCGTGACGACGTGCGCGCCGCCGGTGAGCGCCGTGCCGTCCAAGCCGACCCCGGCGTTCGCGAGCGCAAACAGCGGCATCACCAGGTACGACACCCACGGATGCAGCGCCATCTCCACGCGCGCACCCGGCGCAATCCCGCCGCCACGCAGCGGATACGGGGGCGTCATCAGGCCGAGCAATACCCCCGCCAGCGTCGGATGCAGCCCCATCAGAATGAATCCACCCCAGACGACCGCGCCGGGCAGCACGTACGCGAAAGCCGACTCGATGCCGAACCGGTGCATGCCGAAGACCATTGCCACGCCCACCACAGCCACGAGTGCGCCGCCAAGAGCGAAGCTCGTCGAGTAGAACAGCGCAATGATCAGTACGGCGACGATGTCGTCGATGACGGCAAGCGTGAGAAGAAACACTCTTACATTAGCCGGTACGGTTCGCCCGAGCAGCGCGAGCACGCCTACGGCGAAGGCGATATCGGTGGCGGTCGGTACCGCCCAACCCTCACTGCCTACGGGACCCGTGGCGATCGCAAGGTAGATCAACGCCGGCACGGCCACGCCCCCGAGTGCGGCTGCAAGGGGAAGCGAGGCCTGCCGCCAATCGGCCAGCGCGCCGTCGTGCAGCTCGCGCCGGATCTCCATGCCGACCACGAGAAAGAACACGACCATCAGGCCGTCGTTGATCCAGAAGCGCAGCGATTGGGAGACCGTGACATCGGCGGTGCCGAACACGACCGGCGTGCCCCAAAACGCTTCATAGCCCCCACCTGCCGGCGAGTTCGCCCATGTCAGGGCGGCAGCGGCTGCAACGAGCAGCACGATGCCGCTGACCGCCTCTACGTGAAGAAAGTGATCGAGTGCGGAGACTACGCGCCTTGCCAAGGTTCGAGGACGATCGGCAGGCGCAACTGAACGGTGTCGGTCCATATCGGTACTCCCGCGCGGCGGCCCGACCAGCGCATGAACCTGTCGCCGCTGCAGCTCAGCATCGACACCCGACGCGGATGATACAGGACATTGCGCTCTGCGACGCCAGTCGATCACCCACCGTTACTAACGCATGCGCGCGGCAGACGTCGGCGCCGTCGAGATTGAGGCGCTTCACGTTGCGCGTGGCACGACACGGTAGAAAGGGCCGACACTTCATTTTGTTCCGCGCGCGGCATGATGATGATGCGCGAGCGGTCGAAGTGTTGCGCGTGCTTCACGATGCGATAGACCTGCCGCGACACGTGCCCTCGGCAATTAACGCGAACGCTGTCGGTTGTCTTGTCGGGTAACTGACTGGAGGCGGGGGTCGAAACCTAATTGCGGACCTACCCTCTTGAGTGTTCGTCGTTCTCTGCCTCGGTCGCCGACCAGTTACCCCAACAGTTACCCCGCACCGCACAGCCACGGATCGCGGGCATTCGGACGTCCTTGTTGCTGAGCGTGACGGAGAGAATGTCTCAAGAGGGAATGACGCCGCAGCGCGCGACCGCCGGCTCGATGACTCATTGTCGGCTTGCAGACAATCGTTAGCCCGGCAGCAATCGCCGCATCATTGACTGCTTGCAGTACGCCTCTGCGATCGCGTCTGGGACGCTCGTCCAAGCCGCGTACTGCATCGGCGTCGCCCGGCGGATCGAACTCCAACACTTTGTGCCTTGCCCACCGGGTGCGCCGCCACGGGCGATCCCGCGGATACAACCTGACAGCGGCGCCCGAAACGAGGTGTAGAAGCGTCCCGTTCATGTCGACAGGTATACTCGAGGCTGCTTGCACAACCATATGCACACGGGTCGTGAAACACGCGCTCATCATCGCCAGCATGACCATCACCACGTTCGGATTGATCGTCGATCTCGCGGGCTTACCCGGACCGCTGCAGAACAGGCTGTTACACCTCACGGCACCCAGCCAACCCAACGACGTTCTCGCCTGGATTGCCTACGTAATCGCGGCGGTACTCTTCGCCATCGCGATAGCAGCAATGTCGCGCGAGAGGGATGGAACGTACCCACGAAAGTAGGCCGTTCGCCCGCGGCGTAATGAAGCGGGCCCTGCGGCGGTCTAGCCACTCTCCAGATGTAAGCGAATGCCATAGAAGTTAGCCGGTCCCCGGTCTGCGTTATAGCCTGGGTTCGTCAGGCGCTGGTAGTCGATCGAAAGCCACGCGTTCTTCAGAAGCTTCATGCTGTAGAACGACTCGAAGACGTATTCTGGTTTGTACGACAACGTGCCGTCCCCGAGAAAAAATCCGAGACCGCCGCGCGCGAGATAGGTCCGGTGTGCGCTCGACAATCCGTTGACTGCGAGAGCCACGCCGAGTTGGTCGTCCGCTCGGCCCCATCTGCCGCCGCCGACCACGACCCCGCCGCTCAGCGAGCGGTCGATCTCGGTGAAAGCGAAGGTCTCGGTGCGCCCGTCGTGCGCGCTCCCGCGCGCGAACGCGCCGACGTCCCGCGCTAGCTCGTGCTCGATGTTCACCGCGGCACCGCGCTTGTCGTTCGATACGCGGACTCGGCTCACGTCGGGCACCGCGCCGGTGGCCGAGCCAACCGCGATCGCATCGGTGAAGCTACCCATCACGGCCTGGTTGCGGAACGCGAGCAGCTTCAGCCGGCCCTTCTGCTCGCCGATCGCGTAGCCTGTCTCGAGCTCGACGACATCTCCGTAGCTACGCATGATGCGCCGGTTGAGCGAGAGTCCGTTCGACTCCTTCGGCTCCATGAAACGGCCCGCGCGTATCGCCCAGTCGGGTGTGATGTACTCGAGCGCAGCGCCCCAGGTGTAGCCGCGCGCGTCCGCCGGATAGTCCCACGCGCCCTGGGTCATGAGCGACCAGTTGAGAAAGGAGCGGCGCGGCTCGTGGCTGTATTTGTTCGCGTCGAAGATATCGAGCGCCGAAACATTGCCGGCCGTGAGGACGATGCGACGTGCCGCCACGCTGCCGGCGAGCTGGTTCAGCCCCGATTCGACGGTCTGGTCGGCTTCGCCGAGATTCCACGTCTGGCGCAGAAAGAGACGCGCGCGATAGAACACCGGGTTGGGGCCCGACGTGCGCGCGATCTCGCCATTGGTGAATCCCCCGAGTCCCTTCAGGCCGGAAAAGGGCACACCGAGCGCCATCTCCGGATCGAAATAGACCTCCGCCCCGCGCCACAGGCGCACTCCCGCATACAGCGTCGCGGTTAGCGTACGGCTGTTCTCGCTTGCGGGGACGAGACTGTTCGTGCCGGTGTAGGGCGCGGCAAACGCCGGTTTGTGCTGAAACACCGCCATCGCCTGATATTTGAGCTGTATCGGTTCGGGTTCGTCGGCGGCGGTGCAAAGCCCGGGGAGGGACAGTAGCGCCGCGACCAGTGCGCCAAACTCCTTCAACTTCCGCAATTCACGAGCTCCATGTCACAAGCATTGCCAGCACCGCCACGGCCATCACGCCTGTCGACAGCCACCCCAGCACTTTGAGCCGCGTGGTTACGACGAAAGGCCCCATGACGTCTTCCCTCGCGGACAGCAGCATCATGACCGCCATGATTGGCACTGCAATGACACCGTTGATGACCGCACTCCAGAAGAGCGCCTTGATCGGATCGACCGAGCTGAAATTGAGCGCGACGCCGAGGAGCGTGGCTATGCTGAGGATCGCGTAGAAGCCTTTGGCCTTGAGCACTGTTTGGCCGAGCCCGATGGGCCAGCGCATCGCCTCGGACACCGCGTATGCGGCAGAGCCTGCGAGAACCGGTACCGCGAGCAGCCCGGTTCCGACGATGCCCGCGGCGAAGAGCGCGAAGGCGAAGTCGCCGGCGACCGGACGCAGCGCCTCGGCGGCCTGTGCCGAGCTCTCGATGTCGACCACGCCGTGACGGTTCAGCGTGACCGCTGCCGTGAGCATGATGAAGAAGGCGACGACATTGGAGAAACCCATGCCCACGTACGTATCGATCTTGATGCGCCGCAGTTGCGCGCGGGCCTGCTCGGGCGCGTGCCTGAGGGCGTTTTCACCGGGCGCTGCGCGCAGCTCCTCGACTTCCTGCGACGCCTGCCAGAAGAAAAGATACGGACTGATCGTCGTACCGAACACCGCCACGACCACGACGATATAACCCGCGTCGCGGTCGAGCGCCGGCTCGAGAATGTCGACCACAACTTCTCCCCACGGCACGTCCACGGCGAAGATGGTCGCGACGTACGCAAACAGCGCGAGCGTCAGCGCTTTCAGTATCGGCGCGCACTTCGGAAACGGAATGAACACCTGCAGCACGAGGCACAGCACCGCGAAGAGGATGACGTACAGGTGGTCTGACCCGCCGATCAGCAGTTTGAGCGCCGCCCCCATCGCGCCGATGTCGGCCGCGATGTTGATCGTGTTCGCCACGAGGAGCAACCCGACGATGCCGTACAGCAGTACCGGCGAGTAATGGCTGCGTATGTTGGCCGCGAGACCATGTCCGGTGACCCGCCCTATGCGGGCACTCACCACCTGGATGCCGACCATCAGCGGATACGTGAACAACACCGTCCACAACGTCGCGAAGCCGAACTGCGCGCCGGCCTGCGAATACGTCGCGATGCCGCTGGGATCGTCGTCGGCTGCGCCGGTGATGAGGCCGGGACCGAGCGTGCGCCAGAAGGAGATGTCCGCCGGAGGAGAATCGAGCTCGTTTTTCATGGGCGATGCGCATGCTGTGGAAAGCGGCTGTGTTGTTCCACCGCGGCAACGTACTGGCTGCCGCGGATAACCCGGGCAGGACGATAGCGGATCGCTCCTCAGGAATCGCTGGAGGAATCCTGAAGTTTTCTTGAGACTCAGCGCCGCGCGTGCGCCGTAGAATGCGCGTGCGACAGGTAGAGGACCTTGGCGATGAGAATTCTGCTGATCGAAGATGACCGCAAGGCCGCAAGGCTTCTCGCGCGCGGATTGCGCGAGGAGGGATTCGTCGTCGATATCGCATTCTCCGCCGAGGACGGCGACGAACAGGTACACATGACCGACTACGACCTGCTCGTGCTCGACTGGATGCTGCCCGGAAAGGACGGCATCGCGCTGTGCCGCGAGCTTCGTGTGCGGCGCGTGCAGACGCCGATCCTCATGCTGACGGCGCGCGATGCGCTCAGCGACCGGGTCCTCGGGCTCAATATCGGCGCCGACGACTATCTCACCAAACCCTTCGCGTTCGAGGAACTCCTCGCACGCGCACGCGCGCTGCTGCGCCGCTCGGACCTGACCCGGCCGGCGCTGCTGGTGGTCGGCACTTTGACGCTCGATCCGCACCGGCTGCGCGTCATGCGCGGCGACCGCTCGCTGGATCTGACCCGAAAGGAGTTCTCCATCCTGGAAATGCTGATGCGCCACGCCGGCCGGGTCGTGACGCGGGCACGCCTGATGGAGCGGGTCTGGGACGCCGACCGCGAAGGCATCGACAGCGTGATCGACACCCACATCAGCAATCTGCGAAAGAAGATCGATTCTCCCGGCGCTGCATCCTTGATCCGTACTGTGCGAGGGCGCGGCTTCCTCATTGAAACAGAGGGCACCCTTGCTTAGCTTCCGCCGGCGTCTCGCCATCGTGCACGTCGGAATCATCATCGCCGTGCTGGCGATCACCGCGTTCGCCGCACACTGGACGCTCACGCGGCTTGTGCACGGCCAGCTCGACGCCGCGCTGATCGCACTCGCCGAGACCGAAGCCGGCATGCTCGCTGCCGGAGGAGAGATCCGCATTCACGAGGCGCCGCCGGGAACCGCCCCGCCCTCGTTCGTGCGCTTGGATCGGCTTTTGCAGATCACCGACGCGACCGGGAAGGTGCTCGCCCGCAGCAGCAACCTGGGCGAAGCTCGCCTGCCGACGCCGCCTGCGCTGCTGGGGCGCGTCGCCGCAGGCGAGACCGTATATGAGACTCTTGCCGGATTCGGCGAGGAGCCCGTGCGGCTGGTCTCGATCCCACTGACGGTCTCCGGCACACCGCTCGTCATTCAAGTCGCTGGATCGCTGGACGATGTCCACAACGTCGTCGCCTCAGCCAGCATGCTGTTTCTGGTAATGGGCCTTGCGCTGCTGCTTACGGTCGGCGCGGCTGGCGCCTTGCTCACCGGGCGGGTGTTCAAAGCGATCGACAACGTCGTGACCCGCGCCCGCCACATCGGCAATGAAACCTTCGGCGCGCGCCTGCCGCACCCGGGCACGCAGGATGAGATCGGGCGTCTGGTGGACACCCTGAATGCGATGCTCGACCGCTTGCAGCAAAGCTTCGAGACGCAGCGGCGCTTCACCGCCGACGCCTCCCATGAGCTGCGATCGCCGCTTTCCCGGCTGCGCACAGAGCTCGAAGTGATGCTGAGACGGCCGCGCGAGCCACAGGAATACGTCGAGACGCTACGCTCCTGCATGGACGAGGTGGAACGGTTAACACTGCTGGTCGAGGAGCTCCTCACGCTCGCGCGTGTCGATGCCGGACACGAGCGTCTTACCGAAGAAACTGTTCTACTCGGTGTGGTCGCGGAGGAAGCCGTGAAGCGGGTGCATCCCGTCGCGCGGCAGCGCGGCGTGCAAATCGAACTCGATGCGGCGAATGAGGTGCTCGCGCGGATTCCGCACGGCTCGGCCGGTCTCGTTCTCACCAACCTCTTGGACAACGCGGTGAAGTTTTCCGCGCCGGGCAGCCGTGTTCACCTGCGCATTGCGGTCGAGGGCCGGCAGAGTCTGGTCAGCGTCGTGGATCACGGCCCGGGAATCGCGGACGAGGAGATGCCGCACATCTTTGAGCGCTTCTACCGAGGCTCGCGCGCGCGTGCTGACTCGACGCGCGGCTTCGGGCTCGGCCTTGCGCTGTCGCAGGCGATCGTCGAGGCGCATGGCGGCCGGCTCGAGGCTGCAAACCGCGTGGAAGGTGGCGCGGTGTTTACCGTCCGACTGCCGATGGCGGCCTGATCGACGGTACGGCTGGCCCGTCAGATCTCCACCTGGGTTCCAAGCTCGACCACGCGGTTCGCCGGCAGGTTGAAGTAGTCCGGGGCGCTGCCCGCGTTGCGCGCCATCGCGCCGAAGAGGTGCTCGCGCCACTGCCACATGCCCTCTCCCGGCGTAGAGATGATCTTCTCGCGGGAGAGGAAGAACGAGGTGTCCATCAGGTCGATCGGCAGTCCCCGCAACGCGCAGGGCGTTAGCGCACGCGGCACGTCGACCTCCTCCATGAAGCCGAACGTGAGCTTCAGGCGCCAGCAGCCCTCTCCCAATGGTTCGAGCACGAGGCGCTCCTCTTCCGAGACGTACGGCACCTCGTCGATGATCACGGTGAGGAACACGACCCGCTCGTGCAGGACCTTGTTGTGCGCGAGGTTATGCAGAAGCGATCGCGGCACCACGTCGGGATTGGCGACGAGAAACACGCTGGTGCCCGCCACCCGATGCGGCGGGTGCGCGAGCAGCGACGCGAGACACGCCTCGAGATCTATCGCGCTCGCTCTCAGCTTCTCGCTCACCAGGTGGCGTCCTCGACGCCAGGTCAGCATCACAAGCAGCATCAGAGTGCCAAGCGTGAGGGGAAACCACCCGCCCTCGCCGATCTTCAGCAGGCTTGATGTGAAGAACGCGCTATCGATCGCGATGAAGAACATCGTCGCCAGAACAGAGACGAGCAGCGAGTAGTGCCAGCGATAGCGGATCACGAAGAACGTGAGTATGGTCGTCACGAGCATCGTCCCGGTAACCGCTACCCCGTACGCCGAAGCAAGACTTGTCGACGAACCGAACCCGACCACCGCTGCGAGCACGGCCGCCAGCAGTGTCCAGTTGACGGCCGGCACGTAGATCTGGCCGAAGGCGGTCTCCGAAGTATGCTGCACGTTGATGCGAGGCAGGTACCCGAGCTGCACCGCCTGCCGCGTCAGCGAGTAGGCGCCCGAGATCGTCGCCTGCGACGCGATGATCGTCGCCGCGGTCGCGAGCGCGACCATGCCGAGGAGCGCCCACGGCGGCACGAGGTGGTAGAACGGGTTCTCCACGGCCTTCGGATCGACGATCAGCAGCGCACCCTGTCCGAGGTAGTTCAGCGTGAGCGCGGGAAACACGAGGCCGAACCACGCGAGCCGTATAGGCTGCTTGCCGAAATGGCCCATGTCCGCATATAAGGCTTCCGCGCCCGTGAACGCGAGCAGAATCGCGCCGAGCACGACGAAAGAGCTGAAGCCGTGCTGCGTCACGAACGCCAGCGCGTGCAGCGGATTGAGCGCCTGCACGATCTGCGGCGCACGCACAATCCCCTGCACGCCGACCGCGCCAATTGCCAGAAACCATATGATCACCACGGGACCGAAGAGCTTACCGACTGCGGCGGTGCCGTGCTTCTGGAACACGAAGAGCCCGACGAGAACTCCGATCGCGATCGGCAGCACGTACGGCTTGAGCGCGACCGTCTCGATTTCCAGGCCCTCCACTGCCGACAGCACCGAGATTGCGGGCGTGAGGACCGCATCGCCGTAGAAGAGCGCGACGCCGATGAGACCGGTCACCGCGATGCGCCCGCTCCACTTCACGCGGCGCCGCGTCGCCGAGGAGGCCAGCGCGAGTAGCGCCATCACCCCGCCCTCGCCGCGGTTGTCCGCGCGCATGATCAGCACGACATACTTGAGCGAGACCACGATCATGAGCGCCCAGAAGATGCCGGAGATGCCGCCGATGACGGTCTCGGCGCTGAGCGGTATGCCGTGCGCGGGATTGAACGTCTCCTTCACGGCATACAGCGGGCTCGTCCCGATGTCTCCGTAGACGATGCCAAGTGCGGCGAGCGTGAGCGCGGGCAGCCCCGCGGCGTGCGCAGGCGCGGGGACGGCTATCGCGTCCGCGGCGCGGTTCAAGCGATCGATTGCTGCAGGTTATTCGAGGATTTCACGGGAAGCCTGCGCGTTTTCCGCAACGATCCTTTCGGCGACGATCGCCGCGAGCGCCGCGACCGCGGCGAGCAGATCGCGATGCTGCGGCATGTACGGCGCCTGAGCAAGTTCGTAAGCCACTGCAAGCACGCCCTGAACCCGTGCCGAGGCCACGAGCGGCAGGTACGCGTTGAAATCCACCTCGACGGGTCCGCCGCTGCTCAACGCGAGGTCGACGAGCGGTGCATCGAACTTCGAAAGGACGTTCGCGCCGGCGACCTCCACGGGGTGAACTTTGCCGTCCGCCCCTCGCAGGAACACCGCTGCGCTGGCGCCAACCGCATCGGCGATGAAGCGCCGCACGACGGCAGCCGCCTGCGCCGCAGTCGTCGTTCCGGCGAGCTCGCGCGCCATCCCGTAGAGCGCCGCGGTGCGCTTCTCCCTTGCGTAAGCGTCCTGCGCCTGCTCCTTGACGCTCGCCGTGAGATACCCGATGACGAGTGCAACGACGAGCATCACGGCGAACGTGAATACGTACTGCACGTCGTGGACGGTGAACGAGAACGTCGGCGGCACGAAGAAGAAATCGAACAGCGCCACCGACAGGAACGCCGACATGATCGCGGGCCCGCGACCGAGCCACACGGCGATCACCACGACCGCCAGCAGGAACAGCATGACGATGTTGGGCGGATCGAACAGTTGCGCGAGCGGAAACGCGAGCGCCGTCGTCACCGCACAGATCAGCGCCGCGGCAGCGTAATGCAACGGCGCGCGCGGCGATTGCGCGGCGGATGCCGAGTTGTATGTCTCTACGACTGCTGCGGACATGACACGCCTCCAAACGTAGGTGCGACACGTTCGTATTATTGACTGCCTCGCGTAAAGAAGATGTAAAGATCGCTGGCTCTTTACGCATTCTTTACGCGCGCGCGGTGCCTTTTTATGCCGTCTTTATGCGCGCCTTTCTATAGTTGCGCCCTCGCCGAACGAAGGGGCTCGCCATGGACCTGCTCTACATTGGCTTGATCGTTCTCTTTTTTGCAGTCAGCGCGGCCGTCATAGCCGGCTGCGAGAAGCTGAGGAGGCCGCAATGAGCTGGGTCTATATCCTCTCCGGCATCGCCGCCGCCGCGATCTTCGTCTATCTGTTCATCGCGCTCTTTTTCCCGGAGAAGTTCTGATGGACATCAACGGCTACTTCCAGCTCGCGTTCTATGTCGCCGTCCTGATCGCACTCGCCAAGCCGCTGGGGGCCTACATGGCGGGCGTATATGACGGCAGCTCCAGAGCGCTGCGATACGGCGGTGTGATCGAGCGCCTGATCTACCGTGCGTGCGGTGTCGATCCCGCGAGCGAGATGGCGTGGACACGCTACGCCGCGGCAGTGCTGTGGTTCAGCTTACTCGGCACGCTCGCGGTCTATCTGCTGCAGCGCTTTCAGGCGCAACTGCCGTTCAATCCACAGAACGTGGGTGCGGTCTCGCCGGATTCTTCGTTCAACACCGCGACCAGCTTCGCGACGAACACCAACTGGCAGGGCTACGGCGGCGAGTCGACCATGAGCTATCTGACCCAGATGCTCGCCCTGACCGTGCAGAACTTCGCTTCGGCGGCCGCAGGTATGGCGGTGCTCGTAGCGCTCATCCGCGGCTTCGTGCGCCAGAACGCATCCACGGTCGGCAACTTCTGGGTCGACCTCACGCGCGGCACGCTCTACATCCTGCTGCCCCTGTCGATCGTCCTTGCGCTCGCACTCGTTAGCCAGGGTGTCGTGCAGACGCTCTCGCCGTCTCACACCGTGCCGCTCGTCGAGTCGGTCGAGTACGACCACCCGAAGCTCGACGCCGCGGGCCAGCCGCTGAAGGACGACAAAGGCACCCCCGTCACCGAAAAAGCGACCCAGAAGGAACAGGTCATCGCGGTGGGTCCGGCCGCTTCGCAGATCGCGATCAAGCAGCTCGGCACCAACGGCGGCGGCTTCTTCAACGTGAACTCGGCGCACCCGCTGGAAAATCCCACGCCGCTCTCGAACTTCCTGGAGCTGCTGGCGATCCTGCTGATACCCGCGGCGCTCTGCTACACGTTCGGCCGCATGGTCGGCGACACGCGCCAGGGATGGGCGCTGCTCGCCGCGATGACGGTTGTCTTCGTCGTGCTGCTGGGCGTCTGCGTCGGCGCCGAACAGTCCGCGAGCAACATGGAAGGCAAGGAAACGCGCTTCGGCATCGTCAACTCGGCCCTTTGGGCGACCGCCACCACCGCAGCATCGAATGGCTCGGTCAACGCGATGCACGATTCGTACACGCCGCTGGGCGGGCTGGTCCCGATGTGGCTCATGCAGCTCGGCGAGGTCATCTTCGGCGGCGTGGGCTCGGGACTCTACGGCATGCTGATGTTCGCGATCGTCGCGGTGTTCGTGGCGGGTCTCATGATCGGCCGCACGCCCGAGTACCTCGGCAAGAAGATCGAGGCCTACGAGATCAAGATGTCCGCGGTGGTGGTGCTGATTCCGCTGGTGATGGTGCTTGGCGGGACTGCGCTCGCCGTCTCTCTCGATGTCGGCCGCGCCGGCGTCGCGAATCCGGGCGCGCATGCGTTCTCCGAGATCCTGTACGCCTTCTCCTCCGCGGGGAACAACAACGGCAGCGCTTTCGCGGGTCTTTCGGCGAACACGCCGTTTTACAACACCGCGCTGGGCTTCGCGATGCTGCTCTCGCGTTTCTGGCTGATGATCCCGGTCCTGGCGATCGCCGGGTCGCTCGCCGCCAAGAAGAAGGTCCCGCCGAGCGTCGGCACGCTGCCCACCCACACGCCGCTATTCGTGGTCTTCCTGATCGGCGTCGTCGTCATCATCGGCGCGCTCACGTTCTTCCCGGCCCTCGCGCTCGGCCCGATCGTCGAGCACATCACCGCTCCGCGGTGATCGCCGGTAAACGCCAAGGAGGGAACCTGCGGTTCCCTCCTTGCGGACATCCCTCCCGTCGTTCACCGCGATCCTCACTTCGGAACCCTTAATGTCCAACCACATCCTTTCCGCGACTCCAGTCCCGATGCCGGCACGCAAGCTCGTCACCCGCAGCATCCTGCAAGAGGCGCTCGTCGAGTCGTTCGTGAAGCTCCTGCCGCAGCACCAGTGGAGGAACCCGGTGATGTTCGTCGTCTACATCGGGAGCATCCTCACCACGATCCTGTATGCGCAGGCGCTGGCCGGTCAGGGTGAAGCGCCGGCCGGCTTCATCCTCGCGGTCACGATCTGGCTGTGGTTCACCGTGCTCTTCGCCAACTTCGCCGAGGCCGTCGCCGAAGGCCGCAGCAAGGCGCAGGCGGCGAGCCTCCGAAGCGCAAAGCGCGACGTCATGGCGAAGAAGCTCGATCGTCCCGACCGGAACGCGCGCAGCTCACGCGTGGCCGCGACGACGCTGCGCAAAGGCGACCTGTATCTCGTCGAGGCCGGCGATTTCGTGCCCGCCGACGGCGAGGTGATCGTCGGGGTGGCCTCGGTCGACGAATCGGCGATCACGGGCGAGTCCGCACCCGTGATCCGCGAGTCCGGCGGCGATTTCTCGTCGGTGACGGGCGGCACGCGCGTGCTGTCCGACTGGCTCGTCGTACGCGTGACGGTCAACCAGGGCGAAGCCTTCCTCGACCGCATGATCGCGATGGTCGAGAGCGCGCGCCGCCAGAAGACGCCCAACGAGATCGCGCTCACGATCCTGCTCGTCAAGCTCACCATCGTGTTCCTTCTCGCGACCGTGACGCTGCTGCCGTTCTCCATCTACGGCGTGGAGCTCGCGAAGTCGGGCAACCCGGTGACGATCACCGTGCTGGTCGCGCTACTCGTGTGCCTGATACCGACCACGATCGGCGGTCTCCTGTCCGCCATCGGCCTCGCTGGCATAGGGCGCATGCTGCGCGCCAACGTGATCGCGGTGTCGGGACGAGCGGTCGAGGCCGCCGGCGACGTCGACGTGCTGCTGCTCGACAAGACCGGCACGATCACGCTCGGCAACCGGCAGGCGGCGGCGTTCGTGCCGGCGGCGGGCGTCACCGAGCGCGATCTCGCCGACGCCGCGCAGTTGGCTTCGCTCGAGGACGGCACGCCGGAGGGCCGCAGCATCGTGGTGCTCGCCAAGAACAAGTTCAACCTCCGCGAGCGCGACGTGAAAGCGCTCGGCGCGACGTTCGTGCCCTTCTCGGCGCAGTCGCGCATGAGCGGCGTCGACTGCGAAGGACGGCGCATCCGCAAGGGCGCCGCCGACGCGGTGCGCGCCTTCGTCGAATCGGAAGGCGGCCGCTTCCCCGGGCCGATGAACGTCGTCGTCGAGACGATCGCCAAGCGCGGCAGCACGCCCCTCGTCGTCGCGGACGGCCCCAACGTGCTCGGGGTGATCGAGCTCAAGGACATCGTCAAGGGCGGGATCAAGGAGCGCTTCGCCGAGCTTCGCCGCATGGGCATACGCACGGTGATGATCACCGGCGACAACCGCCTCACCGCCGCGGCGATCGCTGCCGAAGCCGGCGTCGACGATTTTCTCGCCGAAGCCACACCGGAAGCGAAGCTGAAGCTGATCCGCGACACCCAGGGCCAGGGACGCCTCGTCGCGATGACGGGCGACGGCACCAACGACGCGCCCGCGCTCGCGCAGGCGGATGTCGCGGTGGCGATGAACACAGGCACGCAGGCGGCGAAGGAAGCCGGCAACATGGTCGACCTAGACTCCAACCCGACGAAGCTCATCGAGATCGTGGAGATCGGCAAGCAGCTCCTCATGACGCGCGGCTCGCTCACGACGTTCTCGATCGCCAACGACCTCGCGAAGTATTTCGCGATCATCCCCGCGGCGTTCGCGACGACTTATCCGCAGCTCAACGCGCTCAACATCATGGGTCTCGCCACGCCCCAGAGCGCGATCCTGTCGGCGGTCATCTTCAACGCGCTCATCATCGTCGCGCTGATTCCCCTCGCGCTCAAAGGCGTGCGCTATCGCGCGGTCGGCGCGGCGACGGTGCTGCGCGACAACGCGCTCATCTACGGCGTCGGCGGACTGATCGTGCCGTTCATCGGCATCAAGGCGATCGACCTGATCCTCGTCGCATTCGGAATGGCCTGAGGAGACATCGACATGTTTTCGGAAGCAAAACCCGCGTTGATCATGCTCGCCGTGCTCTCGGCGCTCACCGGGATCGTCTATCCGCTCGTCGTCACCCAGATCTCGCAGGCGACGATGCCCGGCCGCGCCAACGGCAGCCTCATCGAGAAGGACGGCAAGGCCATGGGCTCCGAGCTCATCGGGCAGCCGTTCAGCGACCCGAAGCATTTCTGGGGAAGGCCGTCCGCGACCTCCCCCTACCCCAATAACGCCTCCGCCTCGAGCGGCTCGAACCAGGGGCCGCTCAACCCGGCGCTCATGGAGTCGGTCGAAAGCCGCGTCAAGGCGCTGCGCGAAGCGGACCCGGACAACAAAGCGCCGGTGCCGATCGATCTCGTCACCGCGTCCGGCAGCGGCCTCGACCCGCACATCAGCCCGGCGGCCGCGGAATACCAGGTCGCGCGCGTCGCGAAGGCGCGCGGCATGGATGCGGCGCGCGTGCGTGCGTTCGTCGCCGATGCGACCGACGGTCGGCAGCTCGGCTTCCTCGGCGAGCCGCGCGTGAATGTGCTCACGCTCAACCTCGCGCTCGATGCAGCGAGGTAACGCAATGCGCGACCCTGCTACAGTGGCGCATGGCCGATGACCGCCCCGATCCCGACGCACTGCTCGCGCGCGTCCAGCGCGACGAGGCGAAGGCGACGCGCGGCAAGCTGAAGATCTTCCTCGGCGCCTCCGCCGGCGTCGGCAAGACCTACGGCATGCTCTCCGACGCGCGCGAGGAGAAAGCGCGCGGCACCGACGTCGTCATCGGCGTCGTGGAAACCCATGGCCGCTCGGAGACCGCGGCGCTGGCCGAAGGGCTGCACCGCCTTCCGCTGCGGGAGTATCCCTACAAGCAAACGGTGCTGCGCGAGTTCGATCTCGACGCGGCGCTTGCCCGCAGGCCGGCCCTCCTCCTCGTCGACGAGCTCGCCCACACCAACGCGCCCGGTTCCCGCCATCCGAAGCGCTGGCAGGACGTCGAGGAGCTCCTCGCATCGGGCATCGACGTCTACACCACGCTCAACGTCCAGCACCTGGAAAGCCTGAACGACGTCGTCGGGCAGATCACCGGCATACGCGTGTTCGAGACCCTGCCCGACAAGGTCTTCGACGAAGCCGACGACGTCGAGCTCGTCGATCTGCCGCCGGACGAGCTGCTCGAGCGCCTGCAGGAAGGCAAGGTGTACCTGCCGGAGCAGGCCGCGCGCGCGGCCGACAGCTTCTTCCGCAAGGGCAACCTCATCGCCCTGCGCGAGCTCGCGCTGCGCAGGACCGCCGAGCGCGTCGACGCGCAGATGCGCGATTACCGGACGAGCGCGGGTATCCGCGCGGCGTGGCCCGCGGCGGAGCGCCTGCTCGTCACGGTCGGCCCCGGACCCGACGCGGAGCATCTCGTGCGCGCGGCGAAGCGGCTAGCCGCGGCGCTCGACGCCGACTGGACGGCTCTCTACGTCGAG